>JADHLJ010000113.1 GCA_016780745.1 Alphaproteobacteria bacterium
CCCGCACCTCTATATCCGCGCCGTTAAGCCGGGCGGCGATCGTGGCCTTCATGATCCTCGGGTTGGGCAGATAAGAGAAGATACGCAGGTCGGGCATGACGGGCCTCCGGCTCGGTGATGGCTGGCTCGAATGCTAAGATCGTCGTCGAGGCTCCGCCAGGGGGCGCGGGCAAGCCATCACACAGACGGTGTTTGACGCGCCGGGCCCGGCGAATGGCTGACCAAACCAAGCCATCCAGGCATGATGATCGGCGGGCATGATGACCGGCGGGCATGAAATCTCGGGATATTGGGAGGAAACAACAATGGCGCTTTACGAACTTCGCACCTACACCATCGTCGTCGGCAAGATGAACACCGTGGTCGAGCTCTATCACAAGGAAGGCTGGCCGGCGCTGGAGAAGCACGCGGATAAGCTATGCGGCTATTTCACCGGCGATATCGGGGCCATGAACACGCTGACCCATCTCTGGCGTTTCGAGGACGACGCGGACCGCCGGGCGCATTGGGCGCGGGTCTTCGCCGATGACGACTTCATGGCGTTTGCCGCCAAGCTGCGCCCGATGTTGCAATCCCAGGAAAACAAACTGATGTTCAACGCCCCCTGGGGACCGACGCCGTAACCCGGTCGGTTTAAGCAGCCAGGCCGATCGTCACGCGCTTTCCAAGCGCCGCCAAGGCGGCTTCCAACTGATCGGTCTTGGACGCGTGTCCGATGCGGAAAAGCCGGTCGACACTGTTGCGCGACCATCCGAGCGCGCGCATCAGGTCGGCCCGGGTTTTCCCCTGCGCGCGGAGTTCCTGATACAGCCGGACCTTGAGCGTGGTGGTCACCCCCATGGAAACCATGCGCCCCTCGGCACTGGCCTTTGGAATATCCTCGCCGTGGGAGATACGGGCCGCCAGTGCCTCCTCGATCGCGTCGCGCGCCGGTGCTTCGATTTCCGCTTCGAGCTCGGCGAAGGTGACGACTTCGGGCAGGTCGGGGCAGCGGATGAGCAGGGTGCCGTCATCCGGCTCGGTGGTAATGGGATAGCTCAGCATCTCAGTTGATTCCCAGTTGCTTGTATATCGCCCGAACCAGGCCCTTGCCCAACTCCTTGCGTCCACCATGGGTCGGCACGATGGCACGGCGTTCTCCAAGAATCGCCGTCACGTGCCCTCCCTTGCCCCGACTGGCGACAATACGCACGCCATAATCACGGGTCAGAGCCCGGATCAATTCCTTACTGTTCATAAGATTAGTATAGTCTACAAAAATGTGGAATGCCACAAAAGTGTGGAGTCATCTCATGGCGGTCGGAGCTCATCCTTCCAGATCAACTCGTTTTCTCAAACGAACGAGAGTCCCATACCCACAAGCGCGCAAGCCAAGAGCGTTCTGAACACGCCCTGATGCCACCAGAGCATCATCGCGCCGGCGAGGATCGTCAGGCCGATGCTGGCGAGGTCGGCGGTTGCCAGGTCCGGCACTGGGAGGGTCAGACCGAGCGCGCTGGCCTCGCCGATGCCGGCGAAACTGACATGCAGGCCGAACCAGACCGCGAGGTTGAGAACCACGCCGACCACGGCGGCGGTGATACCGGACAGCGCGGCGGCGATATGGGTGTTGTCGCGTAGCTTCTCGACATAGGGCGCGCCGAGGAAGATCCACAGAAAGCACGGCGTGAAGGTCACCCAGAGCGTCACCGCCGAGCCGATAACACCGGCCAGGATCGGGTCCATGCCGCCGGCGTGGCGATGCGCCCCGAGAAAGCCGACGAATTGCGTCACCAGGATTAACGGCCCCGGTGTCGTCTCCGCCAGGCCGAGCCCGTCCAGCATCTCCTCCGGCGTCATCCAGCCGAAAGCCTCGACCGCCTGTTGCGCCATATAGGCCAGCACCGCGTATGCGCCGCCGAAGGTGACCACCGCGAGCTTGCTGAAAAATTCCGATTGCTGAGTGAAGACGTGATCCGAGCCCAGGCTCGCGGTCAGTGCCGCGATTGGCCCAAACCAGAGAATCCCGAAGATCACCACCAGCATCACGGCGCGGGCGGCGGAGGGGCGGGTATGGTCCAGGTGACCTTGCCGCGCCATTGCCTCGATCACGCTCCCCTGGGAATCCGCGTCGACCTGTTTATTGGCGAGAACCACGAAACTCTCGGGCCGCAGCATGCCGCCGAGAAAGCCGATCAGCCCGGCGCCCGCGACAATTACCGGAAACGGCACCGCGAAGGCGAAGATCGCGACAAACGCCGCGCCCGCCATGACCACCATCGCGGTGGAGCGAAGCGCCCGCTTGCCGATCCGGATCACCGCCTCGACAACCACGATCAGCACCGCCGCCTTGACCCCGAGAAACGCCGCGTCGACCAAAGGAAGATCAGCATAGAGCACATAGATGACCGATAGGGCGAGCATCACCAGCGCGCCGGGAATGATGAACAAAAGACCCGCGATCAGACCGCCGAGCGTGCGGTGCATGAGCCAGCCGATATAGGTCGCGAGCTGCTGCGCCTCGGGCCCGGGGAGCAACATGCAGTAGTTGAGCGCGTGCAGGAACCGCGCCTCGTCGATCCACTTGCGTTCCTCGACCACCGTGCGATGCATCATCGCGATCTGTCCCGCCGGGCCGCCAAAGCTCAGCAATCCGATCTTGAGCCAAACGGCGAAGGCCTCGGCGATGCCTGGGACATCCTGTCCGGATCCCTTTGGTTCATCGGCTTGGTTGACCTGATCCGTCACGGCTTTGTCTCCTCTCGCGCGACCGGCGTCATCGGCCCTCCCGACACCCGCTATCCGGGACAATCTCTATCGTCGTCCTCGTGGAAGCGGGGACCTCCAACAAACAGCTTGCATAGTCATCTTACTCAACAAAACTAGGCCCCCGCATGCGCGAGGACGACGGATATATAGGGCGGTTTCGGCATCACCCGCCACTACCCCACGACGAACCATGCATTGGCTGGATTTGCGTTGGAAGCGAATTGTTCTATTCTATCCATGAAGAAAATTAATGGAAATCCCATGGCGATATTGCCCAGCACGACCGGGCTCCGAAGCTTCGAGACCGCCGCGCGTTTGTTGAATTTTACCCGCGCGGCCGAGGAATTGAACCTTACCCAAGGCGCGATCAGCCATCAAATTCGCGAATTGGAAGAGATCCTCGGTGTCCGGCTTTTCGACCGCCGGCACCGGGGCTTGGCGCTGACCGATTCCGGACGGATCTATCTGATTCATGCCCGCGAGGCCCTGGAGAGCCTACGCGCCGGGGCCGAGGCCCTGGGCAAGCGCGACGCGGTTCTGACGGTAACCGTATCGCCGAACTTCGCCAATAAATGGCTAGTGCCCCGGCTCGGCGATTTCTCGACCGCCCATCCCGAGATCGATCTGCGGATCAGCGCGGCGCGACGGCATACGGATTTCGCGACGGATGATATCGATCTGGCGGTGCGTCACGGCACCGGGGACTGGCCGCATCTGCATGTCCAGCGGCTCTGCGCCGAGGAGATCTTTCCGGTCTGCGGGCCTGGACTGCTCACCCCCGGTGCCCTGCTTGAAAGACCAGCGGATTTGCGCCGCCATACCCTGCTGCATGACCGTGACCGGGCCGGGTGGCGGCAATGGCTGATCACCTTTGGCGTGCCCGCCGGTATCGCCGATCAGGGCCCGGTATTCTCGGACACCAGCCTTGCCATCGACGCCGCCGTCGCCGGACAGGGCGTGGCGCTGGCCAGAAGCGCGCTGGCGACGCTCGATCTGGCGGGCGGACGGCTGGTGCGGCCGATGCGGGAATCGATACCCGCCGCCTTCGCCTATTGGATCGTCTGCCCCAAGACCTCGGCGAAGGAACCCAAGATCGCCGCCTTTCGCGAGTGGCTGGTGACCCAGGCGACGGGCCCGGACGCGCCGTGAGCGGCACCGTCGTCCTGCAATCCTTCCACGCCGCCCCGTGGCCGGAGCCTATCGAGACCTGCATCGCCAGCACCCGGGACTGGGCGGCGCGACGGGGATACGGATACGAATTCGTTGGCGATGAGATCATCGATATCCTGCCACCGCTGTATCGCGAGAAGTGTTTCGGGCGATGGCCGGTGATGACCGATCTCGCGCGATTGATCTTGATGCGGGAGCGGCTACGCGCGGGCGCGGACCGGGCGGTCTGGATCGACGCCGATGTTCTGGTCTTCGCGCCGGATCACTTAGTCCTGGATCCGAACCATGACCACGGCGTGGGCCGGGAGATCTGGGTGTCGCGCGATGCCGCCGGCCGCTGGCGGGTCCGGCGACATGTCCATAACGCGGTTCTCTATTTCGAGGCCGGCGCGCCGGCCCTGGACTTTCTGATCCACGCGACCCGGCGCGTGGTGGAACGCCTGGAGCAGCCGGCGAGCCCACAGATCGCCGGCCCGAAACTACTCTCGAGCCTGCACAACCTGGTGGCGTTTCCGGTGCTGGAGCCGGCGGGCATGCTCAGCCCCGCCGTCTTGGCGGATCTCCTCCTAGGTGATGGCCCGGCCTTGAGACGCCAGACCCAGGCGCGCCGCGCCCCCATGGCGGCGGCCAATCTTTGCCACTCGCTTTTGGGCACATCGGTGGATGGGATACCGGTGGACGCCGCCCTGTTGGCCGAAAGCGCCGCGGTGCTCGCCAGGGATTATGCCCCCAATGGTCTGTAATACGCATGGTTTGTAACAAGCATGGGGAGACGAGCGGTTGGATTTCCTTTCCACGCTTTACGCGCAACTGACGGATTTTCGCCCCCTGATCGCCAGCCTGACGATCTGCGCGACGGCGGTGATGGCGGCCTCGGCGGCAATACAGGCGGTGCGGCACGACTTCGATCTGTTCGGCGCGATCGCCTTGGCGGTGGTGACGGCGGTCGGCGGCGGCACGCTCAGGGATCTCCTGATCGGGCGCACGCCGGTGTTCTGGATGACCGACATGACCTATCTGGCAACCGCCGCGCCGATTGGCTTCGCGTTCTTCTTCATCGCCAGGCGCCTGCGCGTTGGCGGCGGCAACCGGCTGAGGCTGTTGCTGTATTTCGACGCCATCGGGCTCTCGCTGTTCACGCTCGTCGGGGCAAGCGTTGCCCTGGCCGCCGAAACACACCCCATCATCGCGATCATCCTGGGCTGCGTGACCGGGGTCGCGGGCGGCGTCATCCGCGATGTTCTCTGCGGGGTCCAACCTTCGATCCTGAAAGAGGATTTCACCGCGACGATCTCGCTGGCGGGTGGGGCGGTCTATGTGCTGGCGTTGGAAGTCGTCGACGAGACGCCGGCGATGGCGGCGATTTTCATCGTCATGACCATCGTGCGCTGCGTGGTGGTGCGCCTGCGGGAACGTGGGACATAGCCGACATCTCCGGGACCTGAAACGAAAGAAGGCTCCTTGCGGAGCCTTCTCGTGAGTTGGGCCATTGTTGGGGGCCCCCAATCGCCTAGGTTTGTCCTGGCGAGTGGTGTGTTCGCTTAGACGGACACCGAAGGTTGCTCCGTTGTCGCCGCAAGAACACCAGCCCGGCACCAATGTGCCCTTTTCTCACTCGACATTGGATCACCTCCTTTCGATTGTTGACGATATCGAAGGCTAACATGAATTTTCGCGGGCGCACCACAAGATATTGTGGCTGCCTCGCGAGACACCTCAACCAGCGCTCAACCTTCCATGATCCCGGAGATGGTAAAGCCGCCATCGGCGCCGAACACGTGACCAGTGGTGAAGCTACAGGCCGGCGAGGCGAGAAACGCCGCGACCTCGGCGATTTCCTCGGGCCGGCCAAAGCGTTTCAGCGGCATGCGCATGGCGACGCTGGGCGAGATGTCGCCGGTCTGATGGGTCTTGGTCGGCCCCGGCGCGACGGCGTTTACCAGGATGTCATGCTCGGCCAACTCGATCGCCATGGACTGCGTAAGATTGATGACCCCGGCCTTGCTGGCGCCATAGGCGGCCCGGCCGCGCCCGCCGAAAATGCCGGAATTCGAGGCGACATTGACGATCCTGCCGCCCTTGCCCCGGTCGATCATGTGCCGAGCCACGGCCTGACCGCACATGAACGGGCCGCCGAGATTGATCCCCAGCACCCGCCACAGAAAGTCGTCATCCATCTCCAGGAACGGCGCCTTGTCCATCACGCCGGCATTGCAGACCAGAATGTCGATCCCGCCGAGCCTCTCGACCGCCGCCGCGACCATGGCCTCGACCGAGGCGCGCTCGGACACATCGACGCCCAAGGCCGTCACCGCGTCGCTACCGGCCCCCACGATCCCCTCGGCGGTCTTCGTCGCCTCGGCCTCGTCCTTGTCGGCGATCACCACGTGAATACCGTCCGCCGCGAGCCTGGCGACAATCGCCCGCCCGATCCCACGCGCACCGCCGGTAACAACAGCGGTTCTGAACCCTGTCGCCATGATTTACCTCCCCCGAATGAACACCCGCCGTGAAGACTAGCGCCGCGAAGACTAGCGCCGCCGGGAGAGCATCGCCAGAGGGATGGCGCAGGCGATCGCCGCGATCAGATGTTTGACGCTATGACCGCTGATGGCGCCGGCGGTGAGGGTCATGATCTCGTAGTCGAATCGCGCGGCCAGGATCGCCAGACCGTAGACCGCGATGGTCGCGCCGAGATAGCGCCCATCGGTCAGACGCCCGTCGCGAAACAACCAGCACATCAGCGGCAGGATCAGCATCGGGCCGAACTGGATCAGGATATAGGGCCGAAGGTCACCATGCCCGGCGCGCTCGGTGGTGATCCAATACACGACGCTGGCCACCCCCAGGACAACCGCGATCGGCAGGACCCAGATGACTCCAATCCGACGATCGATGCGGTCCGCCGTGATCGCCGCGAAGAACGCCATGAAGGCCACCGTCATCGGCAAGCGATCCCAGAACAACCGCTCGGTGCTCGGCGCCCAGTGATAATAGGCGGAGCCGAGACCGATCAGCGCCACCGCCGCGAAGAACACGCGATAGGGCACGGCGTCGACCCGGGCATTGGCGGGGGTATCGAACAGCGCGTCCGCGCGGCCCGCGCTTACCCGCCAAAGCCCGGCCACGCCGACCAGGACAAAGGCGAGATTGCTCGCCACGTCGCCGAATCTCGGCACTCCGCAAATAACCCGGATATCGGCGAAAAGATGATAGGCGGGATCCTGGGCGATCGGCGACGCGACGGCCGCCGCCACCGCCAACAGAACGCCGACAGCGGCGAGCATGGTGAGTTTTCGGCTTGTGTCTAAACATTCCAAGATAGGTTTGCGCGGATCATGACATCACCGCCTTTCTGATCGCCTCGGCCAGGCTTGGAGCATGTGCCGTCAGGGGGCCGTCTAGCCGACCGTAGATGATAAAGGTCGCGGGTTGCAGCACGATCCCGAGCGCGATCCCCGCCAGAAGCGTGGCGTTGTCGCCGCGACACAGGCCGGCGTCGATCCCGTCGCGAAACAGCCGTTCCAGGCTGTTCACCGGATTGGCCATGCCGTCGGGCACCTTATCCAACTGGCCATGCTGGGCGAGGAGAATGAAGCGAAACAGATCCGGGTCCCGATCGAACATCCCGCAGAACAGATCCACCGCAAGCTCGACCCGGCGCGAGAAATCATCGGTCGCGTCCAGAATCTCGTCGAGATGCCCGGCCAAGGCCGCATAGTTGGTCGAGAAAAGATGCCAGATCAGCGCGTCCTTACCCTCGAAATGACGATAGATGGCGCCCTCGGAGATCTCGGCCCCCGCCGCGATATCCTTGGTCGTCGTGGCATCCACGCCCTTGGCCGCGAACAGTCCCAGGGCGACACGTTCAATTCTTTGCTTGGTATCCGGGTGGCGCGGCATTTGTTTTTTCTACAAGTGAGCGATTACTCACTATAATCACGAAAACCAGAACATCAACCCCGCGGTTACGCTTTGAGGTCGGGGGGAACCTTTCCGCCATCGCCTAGTGAAAGCACACCGTCGTCCCCGCGCCTGCCCTCGCCAAGGCAGGGAAGGGCGGGGGCGGAGGCGGGGCGGAGCAACCAGAAAGGCAGACAATCTCGTCCGTTAGTCGGCTTGAAGCGCGCCCGGCAAGTGGCGGCAAAGAAGGGAGCCGGCCGCCGGGTTCACACCGAGATGGCAAACGATCCGAATGGTCCTTTCCCCGAAAACGCCGAGCCTTACCCCATGCCGCAACAGCGCGGCGACAACCTTGGCGGCGGTCGGGCCCCTGTCCGAAATCTCGAAAATGACAATATTGGTTTCAACCGGAAGGACCTTCCCGACATTGGGCATCCCCGCGATGCTCTCGCCGATCGAGCGCGCCAACGCGTGGTCATCGGCCAAGCGGTCGATATGGTGATCAAGCGCGTATAATCCCGTCGCGGCGATATAGCCCGACTGGCGCAAGCCGCCGCCCCATTGCTGTTTCAGCTTCCAGGCATCGTTGATGAATGCCCTGGATCCCGCGAGGACCGCTCCGGCGAAAGATCCCAGGCCCTTGGTGAGGTCGATCCAGAGGGAATCAAATGGCGCGGCGTAGTCCCGCGCCGAGACGCCCGATTGTACCGTCGCGTTGAACAGCCGCGCGCCATCCATATGGGTTGAAAGGCCGCGCGATTTCGCCAGCTCGGCAACCTCCGTCAGCTGTTTCAGCGGCCAGACACCGCCGCCGCCGAGATTGGTGGTTTGCTCCACCGCGAGCAGCCGGCTGGTCGGGGCGTAGCGCGACGGGGGGCGAATAGCCGGGCGCAGCTGATCGACGGTGAACATGCCGTTCTCTCCATCCAGAGGGTTGATCATCACACCGCTCAACGCCGCCGGTCCTCCCGCCTCGAAATTCACGATATGGCAGGAACGGTCGCAAATGACCTCATCGCCCGGGTCGCAGTGCACGCGCAGCGCGATCTCGTTACACATGGTTCCCGTGGGCAAGAGGGTGGCGGCTTCCTTGCCCATCATCTCGGCCACGCGATCACAAAGCGCGTTTGTCGTCGGATCCTCGCCCTTTTGCTCGTCGCCGACTTCCGCGTTGAGCAAGGCCCGCAACATGCCTTCCGTCGGCTTTGTCTTCATGTCGCTGTAGAAATCGGCCGTGATCCCGGTCGCGTCCGCCGGTTTGGGTATCCAGTTCACGCCTGTCGCCTCGCCCGCCATCTCGCCCTCCTAATTTCGCAATATACGAATTATATATATTTGACGAATTATTCGTGAGTCAAATATGAAAAAGGGACTCGATAACCAGGAGCCGCGATCGTGCCGTCGGATGGGATGAAAGACGTCGACCCGCAAGGCCCGGAAAAGCGGCTCGGGGACGCCTTGGCGACGCTCTATTACGTGGCGCGCCGGGAATATCGGATTGATCTGACCCACCGGCAGATCAGGGTTCTTCAATTCATAGACCAACGGCCCGAACCACCACGGCTGGACGAGGTGCGAGCCTATCTCGGCTGCGCGCCAAGCACGGCGTCGGAGTTGATCAAGCGACTGCAAAAGAAAGGTCTGTTGATCCGGGCGCGAGCGGCGGATGACGAGCGGGCCATCGCCATCGGGTTAACGGACACGGGCCGCGAGACCGTGGCCGAACATACATCCCTGGATCCGGAGAAACTAAAGCGCGGGATCGCGACTCTAACGACCGAGGAGCAATCGGCGTTGGTTCAATCGCTAGAGGCCGTGACGGATGCCCTTAGTCGGGATTGACCCGGTTTCGGCTCCTTCAGCCTTCGGCGGTCCCGCCGGCCTTGATCAGCGCGCGCAGTCGCTCCGCGTCATATTCCGCGTCCAACCGGTCGGCCACGGCCTTCGCCTCGGCGTCGAGATCGTCACCGCAATCAACGGGATCGGAGCGGCGCCAATCCGCGAGATAACTGTCGGTATCGGCCGCGCCGCCGCGCATCGCGGCGGCGTCGATGGCCTTGGCGAAGCGATCCGGCAACTCGATCTTCGCGCTCTCACGCTTGCGGCCCCGGCCCCGCTCGGCGATCACCTGGGCCGGAATATCACGCCAGAATACGGTGATAAGATGCGCCATCCCGGGCCTACCAATCCGTCGGGGCAAGTTTGGTGGCGGCGGCGTTGATATAGTCGCCAAGCTCTCCATACCCGCGAAACCGATACTCGAATTCCAAGCCCAGGCGTTCGGCGGCCGCTTGGCCCTTGGCGCGCAATCGCGGGTCCTCGGTCTGGGCAACATAGATCAGTCTCGTGTAATTGCCGAAATAGTCGCTCAACAACTGGGGAAACCGATCGAGGCCCAGGCCCTTGATGATGATCCGGTCGAAATGCCTGACCAGATAGTCCGTCAGATAGAAACAGGTCGGGTCCTCGTCATGGGTGTGCTCGAATTCCTCGCCACCCATGAAAAAATGATAGCAATGCGGGCCAGGTATCCGCTCCACGCCTTCCTCTTCCAGGATGCGGTCCAGCTCTCCGCCGGTGCCGCAATCGCCATACAGAACGTAGACGCGGTCAAAGCGCCGCCCCATGCCCCGGATCTTGGAGAGCACCGCCGGCGCGATCTTCATCGGCGTGTTGTGCCAATGGGCCGGCAAGCACGCGATGGTAAGCTCGGACCAGCCCGTGGCTTCCTTCAACGCGACGATCTCCTTGGCCAGCGCCCCGCAAGCGATGAACAGCGTCGTCGGGCGCTCGGACCCGCCGGAGCGAGTGGGTGGTTGGGTCAATGGATCTCGGTCGACAGGAGGGAGTCCATCCATCGTTTTATCGTCCATTCCGGCCCGCCCCATTCGGCGCGGACAATCGGTCTTCTTGGTTACTCGACGCCCATTGGAGCCGAGTTGGAGCCGCGCTTTTCGGCCACCATGACCTTCGCGGTTTCCACCGCCACCGCCGCGTCGCGGCAATAGGCATCGGCGCCGACACTCTCGGCGAAGGCCTCGTTCAGCGGCGCGCCGCCGACCAGAACGATAAAATCGTCCCGGATGCCTTTTTCCTTCATGGCGTCGATCACGACCTTCATATAGGGCATGGTGGTGGTCAGCAGCGCGGACATGCCGAGGATATCGGGTTTGTGTTCCTCGAGCGCCTCTAGATAGTTATCGACCGGATTGTTGATACCGAGATCGATCACGTCGAAGCCGGCGCCCTCCATCATCATCGAGACTAGGTTCTTGCCGATATCGTGAATGTCGCCCTTGACGGTGCCGATCACCATCTTGCCAAGCTGCGGCGCGCCGGTTGCGATCAGCAGCGGGCGGAGAATCGTCATCCCCGCCTTCATGGCATTAGCGGCCATGAGAACCTCGGGCACGAAAAGGATGCCGTCGCGGAAATCGATACCGACGATCCGCATACCCTCGACCAACCCTTCGGTAAGGACCTTGTAGGGTGCCCAATCGCGGCCAAGCAGGATGTTCACCGCCTCCTCGATCTCTTCCTTCAGACCGTCATAGAGGTCGTCATGCATTTGTTGAACGAGCTCTTCATCATCAAGCTCGGACAGGACGATATCGTCTTCCTCGTCGGCCATCAGTCACTCCCGATCAAGCGGTTGGGCGCGCAACACCCATGATTTCAATATGGTAATTAAGGCTCTGGCCATCCGACCGCTAGCGGTTGCGCGACACGATATGTCGATAGCGCGACGTTGCCAGGGTCGCCGCCGTCCGGAGCTCGTTATCATCAGCCCGTCATTCGACGGAATGTGGATCGGATCAGTCAGCAACAATCGCGGCACATTATACGCACTTGGAAACAATCTGTTTCCGCGAGACCTCTTGCCGGATGCCCCGGCCTTGGACACACTGACCGCGGAATTCAAGGTCCGCCCCGGTTGGGTTAGGGGTTCCAGGTGGGCCGAAAACATCGTTGAGGAGAATACTCATGCGGACATTTTTCATGGGAGCCATCGCGGCCCTGGCCATGGGCTCGGTCCTGATGATTTCCCAGGGCATCAGCCCGGCGCACGCGGATGGTCACGCGGTGATCGAGAAGCGCATCGCCTTTATGAAGAACGACATCCTGAAACCGTTCCTGACGATCAAGGGTTTCGTTAAGGACGGCAAGGGCTCCGCCGCCGATGTCGCCAAGGCCGCCGCGGCCCTGAGCGCGGCCGCGGGCGGTATCGTCGCCGACTATCCCAAGGGTAGCGGTCGCGGTGATCACGACGCCAAGGTGACCCGCGCGCTTCCGAAGATCTGGGAAGACTGGGCCGGCTTCGAGAAGGCCGCCGGTGTTCTCGGCGCCGAGGCGGCGAAGCTTGCCAGCGTCGCGGCGGGCGGCGATGCCGGCGCCATTGGCGCTCAGTTCGGCATGGTCGGCAAGAACGGCTGCGGCGGCTGTCACAAGCCGTTCCGGGGTGAGAAGGTAAAATAATCAACGTCTCGCGAAATTACCGGCGGAAGCACTGCTTTCGCCGGTTTTTTGCATCCGCGACCTGGTTCGCG
>JADHLJ010000114.1 GCA_016780745.1 Alphaproteobacteria bacterium
CTTTCATCGGCCAGCACAACCAGAAACCAAAGCCGTACAAATGGACAAAATCAGCCGACGAAATCCTCGCCGCCGTCAAACGCTTCTGTGTCAGCACCAATCAAACTTTATGTGGCGAACTTTAGATTCAGGTGACTAGATGACGTCTGCGTAAATCGGAAATCTACCGGTCAATGCGCGGGCCTTGGTGAGAATTCGCTTCTCGAGCTGATCCTGGGACGTGGGATTATTGGCCAGCCCCAAGATGACCTCGGCGATGAGCTGGCCAATACTCTCGAATTCGCTGGTTCCAAACCCACGTGTCGTGCCGGCGGAAACACCAAACCGCAACCCGGACGTTACCGTGGGCGGCTGGGAGTCGCCGGGTATGCCATTCTTATTGCAGGTCAATCCGGCACGCTCCAGACTTTCGGAGGCACGATCTCCAGTAAGGCTCAAGCCTCGTAGATCGACCAGCATCAGAGGCGTATCGGTGCCTCCGGTAACCACATCAAGACCACAAGCCGCCAAAGTCGACGCGAGAACCCGCGCGTTGTCCAAAACGGCCTTGGCGTAGGTCTTGAATTCAGGTCGCAGTGCTTCGCCGAGGCAAACCGCCTTGGCCGCGACGGTGTTCAACATTACCGACCCCTGAACACCAGGAAACACCGCTGAATTCAGTTTGCGCGCCAGAGATTCGTCCGCCGAGAGGATCATTCCGCCTCTCGCGCCGCGCAAGTTCTTATAAGTCGTCGCCGTCGACACATGCGCGTGCGGGATCGGGTTCGGGTGAACACCGCCGGCCACCAGGCCCGCGAAATGCGCCATATCCGCGAGCAGAATCGCGCCAACGTCATCAGCGATCCGGCGAAATCTTTCAAAGTCGACGGCACGTGGATACGCCGAGCCTCCGCAGATAATCAGTTTCGGGAGACAAGATTTGGCCTGCGTTTCAACATCGTCATAATCCAGCAACCCATCATCCGGGCGCACCCCATAGTGCCGGATATCAAACCATTTCCCCGTCAGGTTCGCGCGTGAGCCATGGCTGAGATGACCGCCCGCGGAAAGATCCATGGAAAGCACGGTGTCGCCCGGCTTCACAAAGGCGAGAAATACCGCAAGGTTAGCCTGGCTCCCTGAATGAGGTTGAACATTCGCGTAAGCACAATTGAAAAGCCGGTTCGCCCGCTCGATCGCGATACTTTCGATCTGGTCGGCTTGCGTGGCGCCCCCGTAATAGCGATTGCCCGGATACCCCTCGACGGTTTTGTTGACGATGCTGGACCCGAGCGCCTCTAGTGTCGCGCGGCTAACGATGTTTTCCGACGCGATTAACTCGATACCGTCTTGCTGGCGTTCTTCCTCGGCTTGGAGCGCGCGCCAAATTTCAGGGTCAACGGCATCGAGTCCTCGGTTGAAGTATCCAGAGTGCAGGTTATCGGCCACGGTGATTGCCTCGTGATGGGGGTTTGGTTCTTCCCGTCCCACTCAATCGACTTGACGCAAGGTCCGCAAACGAGAAGAAATGCGGTTTAAGGCAGAGAAAAACTATGCCTTCAGAGGAAAACTCATGGCGCGATCCCTACCGCCTCTCAATTGGCTGCGGGCGTTTGAAGCGGCCGCGCGGCATCAAGGCTTTCAGAGCGCCGCGAAGGAGTTGGGAGTTAGCCCGGGCGCGACTAGTCAACAGGTCAAACACCTGGAAAACCGACTGCAAGTCGGTTTGTTTGAGCGACACGCGAGAGGGGTTCGCCTGACACAAGTCGGCAGGACCTATCGGGACGCGTTAGTACCGGCGCTAGATATGATCGCCGAGGCAACGCGCGCGGTCGGCGGCGTGGACTCACGCGGGGTGCTGCGCTTGGTCGCGCTCCCGGCGATCGCGGAACGGTGGTTAATCCCGAGACTGTCGAGATTTCACGCTCTTACTCCCGATACCGCCGTGCGGGTCGTGACGCTGGAATCGCTGGAACAGGTGTCTTTGGATGGTTTTGATGTCGCGCTGCACTATGAAACGGAGGCGGCGCCAGGCCAAATAGCAACGCCACAATTTCGGGACGAGTTGATTCCCGTTTGCAGCCCCGAATTCGTCGCCGAGCACGGAATCAAATCATCCGCCGATTTATCGCGGTGTCGGCTGCTGTATGACATCAAGTGGGCGTCGGACTGGTCGCTTTGGTCGAAATCATTTGGCCACGCGGCACCGGATTTACGCGGGGAGTTTGGCTTCTCATTGTACAATATGGCGATTCTCGCCGCCATCGAGGGCCAGGGCGTGCTTATCGGCCATCGACGCCTCATCGCATCGGAACTTGAGACGAAACGGCTCGTCACGCCTTTCGATGAGGTGGTTTCGGCACCCCATCGCTATGCCGCGATCCATGCGGCGGCGGATGTCGGGCGACCGGATATCGAAAGACTGGTCGCTTGGCTCAAAAAAGAAGCGGCTTAGAATTCGAACCGCCAAAACGCGCCAATTCTCACCCCCTATTCCGCCGCCCGCTTGGTAGCTTCCGGATCGCGGAACGCCGTCAAGGCCTGAGCCTGACGGGCCCTGGCGGTCATCAGGTGGCGGTCCTTCACGTGGCCGAAGCCGCGGATCAACTCGGGGATCTTGGCGAGATCAACGGCCGCCGCGTGGTTCTCGCGGTCGAGGGTGCCGGCGACCTCCTTCATTTGCGTGACATAATCCTCGATCAACTGGCGCTCGGCCCGGCGTTCCTCGGTCCTGCCGAAGATATCCCATGTCGTCCCGCGCAGGCCCTTCATCTTGGCCAATAGCTTGAAAGCCGTCATCATCCAGGCACCATAGATCTTCTTTTTCAGATGCCCGGTTTCCGGGTCGCGCTGGGAGAACAGCGGCGGGGCGAGGTTGAACTCGATCTTGTAATCGCCCTCGAACTGATCGGCCAACTGACGTTGGAAGGTGCCGTCGGTATAGAGCCGGGCGACCTCGTACTCGTCCTTATAGGCCATAAGCTTGAAGGCATAGCGCGCCACCGCCTCGGTCAAGCCGTCGAGGCCGGGGGTCTTGTTGCGCTCCGCCGTCTCGATATCGCGGACCAGCGCGACATAGCGGTCGGCATAGGCCTTGTCCTGATAGGCGGTGAGGAAAGCGACACGTTTTTCGATCATCTCTTCTAGATCACCAGCGATCTCGCGGTGGACCGGTTTTGGTGCCGGCGGGGTGGCGATCCTTTCCACCGTGGCCAGGTCATGGGCGGCGCGGCGTCCCCAGAGCAGCGCCTGCTTGTTGAAGTCGACGGCGACGGCGTTGAGCTCGATCGCCCGCTCCACCGCCTCCAGCGACAGCGGAATCTGCCCCTTCTGCAAGGCATAGCCCATCATGAAGAGATTGGCGGCGATGCTGTCGCCCATGAGCTGGGTGGCGATCCGGGTCGCATCGACGAAATGGGTAGAGTTCTCGCCGGTCGAAGTCTTGATCGCGTCCTCGAAGGCATTGCCGGGAAATTTCAGATCCGGGTCGCGGGTGAAGGCGCCGGTCATGGTCTGCTGGGTGTTGACGATCGCGGTTGTCTCTTCCTTGGAGACCTTGGAAAGACCCTCGACGCTGGCGGCGGTGACCATGTCACAGGCCAGCATCAGCTTGGCGCTGCCGGCGGCGATGCGCACGGCGTGCAGGTCCTCGGGGTTTTTGGCGATGCGGATATGGCTGATCACCGCGCCGCCCTTCTGGGCGAGGCCGGTCATGTCGAGCACCGAGACACCCTTGCCCTCGATATGCGCGGCCATGCCCATCAGCGCGCCGATGGTCACCACGCCGGTGCCGCCGATGCCGGTGACCATGACGCCATAGGGTTGATCCAGCTTGGGCTGTTCCGGCTCCGGCAAGACCTCGAACAGATCCGGCGCGCTGGCGCCGTCGACCGCCTTGGACTTGCGGACCTTGCCGCCGATCACATTGACGAAGCTGGGACAGAAACCCTTGGTGCAGGAATAATCCTTGTTGCAGGCGGACTGATCTATGCCGCGCTTGCGGCCATATTCGGTCTCCACCGGCGCGACCGAGACACAATTCGAGGCAACGCCGCAATCACCGCAGCCCTCGCAGACCAGTTCGTTGATGAAGATCCGCTTCGGCGGGTCGATCATGGTGCCGCGCTTGCGACGACGCCTTTTCTCGGCGGCGCAGGTTTGGTCGTAGATCAACACCGACAGGCCCTCGACCTCGCGCAGCTCTTTCTGCACGGAGTCGAGTTCGTCGCGATGGTGAATTCGGGTGCCGTCGGGCCATTTGGTGCCGATCGGGTATTTGTCCGGCTCGTCGGTGACGATGCGAACATCGTTCGCGCCCTCGGCCGCGACCTGAGCGGCGACCTGCGGGACCGTGAAGCCGCCGTCGGTGGGCTGTCCTCCGGTCATCGCCGTGGCGTCGTTGTAGAGAATCTTATAGGTGATGTTCACGCCCGACGCACCAGCCGCGCGGATCGCCAGCAGGCCGGAATGGGTATAGGTGCCGTCGCCGAGATTGGCGAAGATATGCTTGGTATCGGTGAACGGCGCCTGGCCGATCCACGGCGTGCCCTCGCCGCCCATATGGGTATAGGTCGAGGTGCTGCGGTCCATCCACACCGACATGAAGTGACAGCCGATGCCCGCGGTGGCGCGGCTGCCTTCGGGCACCCGGGTCGAGGTGTTGTGTGGACAACCGGAACAGAAATACGGCGTGCGGGCGAAATCGGTCTTCGGCTTGATCAGCTGGGCTTCCTTGGCGTCGAGGAACTTTAGCCGATCCTCGATGGTCGGGCTTTGGTGGAAGCGGGCGATCCGGGCGGCGATCACGCGGGCAATCAAGGTCGGGTTCAACTCTCCCGACGAGGGCAGCATCCAGGCGCCGGTCTCGTCGAGCTTGCCGACGATCCGGGGCTGGCTAGCTCGATCGGCGTGATAGAGCTGTTCCTTGAGTTGGCTCTCGATCAAGGCCCGCTTTTCCTCGATCACCAGGATCTCCTCGACCCCGTCGGCGAAGGCGGACGCGCCCTCGGGTTCCAATGGCCAGGGCATGCCGACCTTGTACAGACGGATGCCGATGGCGGCGGCCATCTCCTCGGTGATGCCAAGCTCTTCCATCGCTTGACGGGTATCGAGATAGGACTTGCCGGTGGTGACGATACCGAGCTTGGGCGCCTCGGGTTCTATAATCGTCCGGTCGAAGCCATTAGCCCGGCCAAACGCGCGAACGGCGTTCAGTTTGTACCGATGCAGCCGGCGTTCCTGCTCCATCCAATCATCCGGCCAGCGGATGTTCAAACCGCCCTCGGGCATTTCCATATCCGGCAAGGCGACCTTGATTCGCTCGGGATCGACATCGATGGAGGAGGAGCTGTCCATATTCTCGGCGGTGGTCTTGAACGCGACCCAGCAGCCGGTATAGCGCGACATCTCCATGCCGAGGATCCCGTAATCGAGGATCTCCTGGACGCCGGCCGGGTTCAGCACCGGAATGCTGGCATCGACGAAGGCATATTCACTTTGATGCGGCACCGTGGAGGACTTCGCCGCGTGGTCGTCACCGGCGATCAGCAGCACCCCACCATGCTTGGCCGGCCCCGCCATGTTGCCGTGCTTGAACACATCGCCGCAGCGATCGACGCCCGGCCCCTTGCCGTACCAGTAGGCGAAGACGCCGTCGAACTTGCTGTCCGGAAACAGGTTACTCTGCTGGCTCCCCCAGATCGCGGTAGCCGCCAGGTCCTCGTTCACGCCGGGTTGGAAATGGATATGGTTGCGCTTGAGAAACTCCTTGGCGCGCCAGAGCTGTTGGTCATAGCCGCCGACCGGCGAGCCGCGATAACCGGAGATGAAGCCGCCGGTATTGAGCCCCGCCTTCACGTCGCGTTGGCGTTGCAGCATCGGCAGGCGCACCAGGGCCTGGACGCCGGTGAGATACACCCGGCCTTGTTCGAGGGTGTATTTGTCGTCAAGCGAGACGGCGGCGAGGGTCATCGTTGGATCTCCGTGCCCGAACCATTGCGAGGGATGGAATTCGCGTGGCGCCAGGGTACGCCGATGGCTCTGACGGAACAATCAAAGCGACGGATTTCGGATCGAAAACGCAAGCTTGATCCGACAATCGGCGATGCCGACGTAAATCCCTGTCGCGATTCGACCGAGACGAGAAATCTTTCTCCGCCGGTCCCGATCTTCATTCCAAGACGGAGACGCCAAGTGTTTCGTCGAGGAGCAGAGCCAATCCGCAAGCGAGACGCTGGCATTCTCCGTCAACCACCACCACCACCCGTATCCCTGGCGAAAGCCAGGGCCCATGCCGTGATGCCGGTTCGTGGCGAATGGCGGAGCGGTTCGGACCTGTCCTTCAACGACACGTTGCGCGCCACAAGGTACCGGCGGCGGAAGCGGCCCTGGCTTTCGCCAGGGATACGTGGGAGGGCGGGCGCCAGTTGATAGATGGCTCGAGCGCCACATGGCTCGAGTGTCGGCATCGACATCCAATCCACCACCACCCGTATCCCTGGCGAACACGAAAGCCAGGGCCCATGCCGTGATGCCGGCTCGCGGCGAATAGTGGAGCGGTTTGGGTCTCCCCTTCAACGACGCGCGGCGCGCCACACGGTACCGCCGGCGGAAGAGGCCCTGGCCTGCGCCAGGGATACGAAGAAGAGAGTGGACCGCTGGGCGACGCGCGCGGGTCATCCGATATCTGGCCCCATCCACGCCACTTTCCCATCACCAGCCTCTTGGCCACGCGTCCGCGATCCGGCATAACCGGGCCCATTGATCCGCCTGGAGTGATCCATGTCCATTCTGCTGACCGGGGCCGCCGGTTTCATCGGCATGCATACCGCGCGCCGCCTGCTCGACCGGGGCGAGCGGGTGATCGGGATCGACGTGCTGAACGCGTATTACGACCCGGCGCTAAAGCAGGCGCGGCTGGCGACGCTGGAGGGATCCAACGCGTTCACTTTCGAGAAGATGGATTTCTCCGACCGGGACGCGGTGCTGGACCTCGTCGCCCGCAACCCGGATATCGACCGGGTCGTGCATCTCGGCGCCCAGGCCGGGGTGCGTTACTCGCTGGAGGAGCCGTTCGATTACCTGAGCTCCAACCTGACCGGTCAATTGGTGTTGATGGAGGCCTGCCGGGCGATGATGGACCGGGACGCCGGCTGCCGGAGTTTCGTCTACGCCAGCTCCTCCTCGGTCTATGGCGCCAATCGCGAGATGCCGTTCTCGATCGATCAGCGCACCGACCACCCGATGTCGTTCTACGGCGCCACCAAGAAGGCCGGCGAGGTGATGGCGCAAAGCTATGCCCATCTCTATGCCATCCCGTCGATCGGGCTGCGCTTCTTCACCGTCTACGGTCCCTGGGGCCGGCCCGACATGTCGCCGTATATCTTCACCAGCAAGATCATGAACGGCGAGACCATCCAGGTCTTCAACAACGGCGAGATGAGCCGGGACTTCACCTATGTGGACGACATCGTAACCGGCGTCATCGCCGCGCTGGACACCCCCCCGAAGACTGGGCAGGCCGGGGCGCCGCACCGGGTCTATAATCTCGGCAATAACCGTCCGGTACCGCTGATGGATTATATCGGCGTGATCGAGCGCGCCTGCGGCAGACAAGCGATCATCGACTTCCGCCCGCTCCAGCCCGGCGATGTGCTGGAAACCTACGCCGATATCGACGCCACCACCCAAGACCTCGGCTTCGCCCCGACCACCTCGATCGAGGAGGGCATTCCCCGGTTCGTCGAGTGGTATCGGGGGTATCACGAGGTTTAGGGGGCGGTAGCCTACCCACCCGACCGACGCCGCCCCGCCCCTCAAACCCGCGGCGCGTTGGGGTTGGAGATGGTCGTGCGCTGCATCAGGCGGCGATGCTTGCTGGTGTCGTAGGGCGTGGCGCGGTGGAGGGCCGAGCGGTTGTCCCAGATAATCAAGTCGCCAGTGCGCCATTCGTGGCGATAGACCGCCTCGGGCTGGGTCGCGCGGTCCAGCAACTCGGTGAGGAGCGCCCGACCGGTTTCCACCGGCCAGCCGACGATATGCGAGGCATGGGCGCCGATCATCAGGGATTTGCGTCCGGTGACCGGATTGATCTGCACCAGGGGATGGCGCACCGGCGGCGTTTGGGCGGCTTCCTCGGCGGTGAAGTGAAAGCCGATCTCGCGTCGGGAATGCAGCAGGTCATGCTCGACCACCAGATCGTCCAGTTCCGCCTGTCGTTCGGGCGGCAGGCCTTCATGGGCCGCGCGGGTCGAGACGAACTCGGTTGCGCCGCCGACCGGCGGGACCTCCCGCGCGCTCAGGATCGAACACAGTGACGGGGTTTCCTTGAAGGTGCTGTCGGCGTGCCAGAGATAGTTGCCACGCTGGTACTCCATGCGCCGGTCTTGCTTGTCGATGATACCGCCGGACTGAATGTCTATATTGGATTGCCGCGCGAAGGGGGTGCCGCCGGTCGGGCTGGCGCTGATGGTGCGCTCCAGCGGGCCGAAACGCTCGGAGAACGCGATCTGCTCCTCGTCGGTCAGCGGCTGATCATGGAAGATCAGTATCCCGTGTTCCTCGAAGGCCCGGCGGATCGCGGCGAAATCCGTGTCATCCACGCCGCCAGCCAGATCAACGCCGCCGATCCGGGCAGCGAAGGACTCGGTAAGTGGCTCGATCGTGATCCCCATGGCGTGCCTCCCTCGGAAAATCAGGCCAAGCCATTGTGACGGTGCTTCGCCCCCGGCGTCCAGCGGCGAGCGGCGGCGGGTCGTTCGCACATGTGATGAAAAGCGGAACCATTTGACGCTCCGGGGAGGCCGGGCGGACAATCATGGCCCAATATCCGCCCCGGGCAAAATCATGGGGGAGAATCATGAGCAAGCGCAGTTTGCGAGGCAGCGTCGCGATCGCCGGCATTGGCGAGACCCCCTATTACAAACACGGCCAAGCGCCGGATTCCGAGTTCAAGCTGGCGCTGACGGCGATCCTTAACGCGGCCAAGGATGCCGGGATCGATCCCCGGGATATCGACGGTTTCGCCTCTTACAGCAATGACCGGAGCGACCCTTCGCGCATCGCCGCCGCGCTCGGCACCAAGGAGTTGCGCTTCTCCAACATGCAATGGGGCGGCGGTGGTGGCGGCGGAGCGGCGGCTGTCGGCAACGCGGCGGCGGCGGTGGCCACCGGCATGGCCGATTGCGTGGTGGTCTTCCGCGCCCTGGCTCAAGGTCAGTTCGCCCGCTTCGGACAGGGTCCGACCACGCCGACGATCACCGGCGATCTGGCGATGCAGGCGCCCTATGGGTTGATGTCTCCGGGGCAGCGCTACGCCATGAAATGCATGCGCTTCATGAAGGATCATGGCGTGCGGCAAGAGGCCCTGCGGGCAATCTCGCTGGCCTCTTATCACCACGCCCAGTTCAATCCCCGCGCTGTGATGCATGGTCGCCCCCTGGACGCCGAGACCTATGACAATTCCCGCTGGATCGTCGAGCCCTGGCGGCTTTTCGATTGCTGCATGGAAAATGACGGCGCCGCCGCGCTGATCGTGATGCCGGCGGATCGGGCCAAGGATCTGCCGCACAAGCCAAGTTATCTTCTGGGAGTGGCGGCGGGCTCGGACCACCGCTGCGCCGCGCCGAGCCATAACGCGCCGAACTACGCCAGTTCCAGCTTCGCCAGCGTAGCCCCGCATCTCTACGACATGGCCGAGGTCAAGCCGGGCGACGTGGATGTGTTGCAAAGCTACGAGAATTTCACTGGCGGGGTGCTGATGAGCCTGGTCGAGCACGGTTTCTTCGAACCAGAGGCTTCGAATGATTTTTTGGTGCCGGAGAATTTGATGGCGCCGGGCGGCAAGCTACCGCTCAACACCAGCGGCGGCAATCTCGCCGAATGCTACATGCACGGTCTGGAGCTTCAGCTCGAAGCGGTCCGACAGTTGCGCGGTGACTCAACCCGTCAGGTGGCCTCGGTCGATGTCTCCATGGTCATCGCCGGGCCCATGGTCACCCCGGTCTCCAGTCTCATCCTCGGCTCGGAGGCGACGCTATGAGCCCCTATCTGCCGAAAGGCCTGCCCGCCCCCACGCCCGAAAGCGACGGCCTGTCAGCGCCCTATTGGGACGGCACCAGGCGCGGCGAGTTGATGGTGCAACGATGCCGGGATTGCAAGACCTGGATCTGGGGCCCGGAATGGATCTGCCATCAATGCCATTCCTTTGATCTCGACTGGACAGCGGTCGAGGGCAAGGGCCGGATCTACAGTTGGGAGCGGGTCTGGCACCCGGTGCATCCCGCCTTGAAGGATCACGGCCCCTATATCGTCGTGCTGGTCGAGCTACCCGGCGCCGACAATATCCGCATGATCGGTAATCTTCTCGGCGATCCCATGCAGGATGTTCCAATCGGCGCCGAGGTCGAGGCGATTTTCGAGCCCCACGACGAAGCAGATCCGCCGTATACTCTCGTGCAATGGCGCCGCGTTTGATATCGCGCGCCGCCGCGGACCGCCCATGGGATCCCAAAAAGGAGCCATTGACATGAACGATCTCGCCGACGTCCCGATTAACGAGCCGAATCTCTGGCGCCTGGAAACCCCGGGTCACGAGGGCTGGACCCGCACGCCGCGCGCCGGTGACGCGAACAAGTATTTCATGGTCTCCACCGATTGCCACGCCAACGAGCCGCCGGACCTTTGGGAGAAGCGGATCGACGCCAAATACCGCGAGCGGGTGCCCCGGATCATTACCGACGAGAAGGGCGTCCAATGGCGCTATTGCGAGGGCTATCGCCCGGACCGGGTCCGGGTGATGAGCTTCGAGGGCGAGGATTGGGTGCGCTCGAAAGCCGGCGCTGATCCGGCGGACCGGCTGCGCGACAACACCCGCGACGGCATTGATGTCGAGATCATCTTTCCGAATAAGGGCCTCGCCATGTGGGCCACGCCCGATCCGGTTTTCGCCAACGCTCAATGCGCGGTCTGGAATGACTGGGCCTGGGAGCAGTTTGGCCCCTATCCCGACAGCATGGTTCCGGTGGCCTCGATCGCGACCGGCGATCTGGAGGGCGCGATGGCCGAGATCGAGCGGGTCGCCAAGATGGGCTTTAGGGTGCTGAGCCTGCCCTGCAAGCCGATCTGGGGCGGTCATGACGTCGATCACGTGAACTATAACCTGCCGCATTTCGACCCGATGTGGGCGCTGATCGAGGAAGCCGACCTGCCGTTCACCTTCCATGTCTCGACCGGCCGGGACCCGCGGGCCGCGCGCGGCAATGGCGGGGCGGTGATCAACTATGTCAGCCACTCACTCTCGCCGACGATTGAGCCGGTGGCCAATCTCTGCGCCTCGGGCGTGCTGGAACGCTTCAAGGGACTGCGCTTCGCCACGGTCGAGGCTGGGATCGGCTGGGTGCCCTGGCTGCTTGACGCCATGGACGAGGCCTATCGCAAGCATCACATGTGGGTGCGCCCGAAACTCCAGGGTCTGCCCAGCGACTATTACCGCGCGCATGGTTTCTCGACTTTCCAGGAGGACCCGGCGGGCCTGCATCTGGCGGAGCGCTACGGCCTCGACGATCACTTCATGTGGGCCAATGACTACCCGCATCACGAAGGCACGTGGCCGCATTCCGCCGAGGCGATCGAACGGACCATGCCGATGCTGAACGACGAGCAGCGGGCCAAAATCCTGGGCCTCAACGCCGCGCGGTTCCTTGGCATGGACGTGCCGGAGAAGTACAAGACCGCCTGAGTTTCAAATCAACCGGCGGGCCGACACCTCGCCGGAGATCATCCCTGGAGGACACATGTCCGAGTCAAACATCTATGTCGGCCTCGCCGGCTATGTCGGCCGTCGCGAGGACACCGGCAAGGTCGGCGTATTCCGCCGCTCGACCGAGGGCGGCGAGTGGAGCCATGTCTTTGGTGACCTCGAGACCTTCTCGGTCTTCGTGCATCCGAAGGATTCGAGTCTTGTCTTCGCCGGCACCTCGGACGGGGTGTTCCGAAGCAAGGATCACGGCGCCAGTTTCACCCGCGCGGCGTTTCCCGATGGCGGAATGCAGATCTGGAGCTTCCTGGTCTCCAGCGACAATCCCGATCGCATGTATGCCGGCGCCTCGCCGATCAATGTCTATCGCTCGGATGATCGCGGCGAGAGCTGGCGCAAGCTGCCGAACCCCGGCATTCCCGAGCGCTGCAAGGGGCCGTTCCAACCTCGGGTGATGCGCCTGGCCCAGCGTCCGGGCAATCCGAACGAGATCTACGCGGCCCTGGA
>JADHLJ010000115.1 GCA_016780745.1 Alphaproteobacteria bacterium
TGGTTCGGGCCGTTCATCGAAAATCTTTCGGCGTTGATTGGCGTCGCGCAGGAGCCGAGCGACCGGCAGTCGTTGTTTCCGGGGTTATCAAGCTCCTCGGCGGTTCCATAGAGACCGCAGCCACCCTGTCCCTTGCAGTTATTCTGCACATGGCAGTTGTGGTCGGCGGTGGTCGAGCAAAACCCCTGGCCGGCGCAATCGTTCACGATATTCGGCGCGCTGATATCATTCGGGTCGGGGCGGCCCTCGAGGCCAAACCGATCGGCGCCCTTGCAACTGTTCAGTCCCATGCAGGCATGCAGCGGCACACCGTGGGGTTGGGTGCCGATGCTCCCGCTGGTCGGCCAACTCGGGAAATCGGCGAACGGATAATTGGTTGAAGTGTCTGAACTCTTGTCGGACATGACGTCACCTCACTCTTTCAAACACGGGGCCGGCGGAGCCGGAGACCCGGAACATTCTTAAACTCAGGACCAGTATTTGCTCACATCCGGTAGATGCATCGGATGGCCGTCTTGCGCGTCGGAGATCGCGATACCGACATAGTAAGCGACATCCGAGCCGTAGCTCTCGGACGCGGAAGCCGAGATCGCCTTCTCGCCCAGGGCTCGAAGTCTGGCGAATGCGTTCTGGCGCTCCCCGAGGTCATAATTCTCGAAGGTCGGCGCCAGGACATGGCCCTGATAGGAGCCGCTCGTGATCTCGATCTTGCGCATCACCTGGATGAATTTATCCATCACCCAGATCATCGAACGATGCAGGCCTTCGTTGAAAAACAGTTTTTGGCTGCCGGGTTCCACAAGATAGATGGTCTCCGTCATGATCAGCATGTACTGAAACAGGCCGTTCAAGAAGTCTGAAAGCGGCTGAAGTTCCGCCGGATACTTCGCGGTAACGGGGTTGTCCGGGAAGTTGTAAACCACTCCCGCGCCGGCCAGATCACCGTCCGACCAAGTTTTGGAGAACACCGGTGGCACCGGCGTCGGCGCGGGCACCTCGCGATGGCCGCCCGTCGGAGTCAACCGCGCCTGAATCGTCAGGAACTTGTAGTAATGCGAGAACTCCGACTTGGAGGGATCGTCGACCGCGGCGGTACCGGTGGCCGTCGGATTGCCTTCGCCCTGGTCGCTAATCGTGGTGATCGCGTCGAGCGCGTCATTCTTGCACGCGACGGTGATCAACTCATTGTCGCCGGAATGGCTGTCCGGCGAGTTCGGGAACTCGGCGACCTGGGCGGCGCTGGGCAAGGTTGAATTGTCTTGCGGTGGGGCCGATCCATCGGCGTGTTTCCAGGGATCGAACGGCTTGCTCGGGCTTACCGTATCGACATTGTTGGGTGAGTAGTTGAACGGCTGAATTTGACTGTCGCCCGCGCCCACCGTGAAGTCAGCGTCGGTCAGGACGTTGGTTTGGATCAGGCAGCGAATGTAATCGTAATACTGTCCGATGGTGTCCCAATTGCTGTCCTGGGGCAGCGCGCCGGCTTGCTGCGGATATTCGATCTGCAGGAAATGCCAGAGCTGTTCATAGGTCAGCTTCGCCAGCGGAATCTTTACGGCGGTATCCCCGTCCGGGCCTGGCGGGCCGACCGGGTTGTGGTTCGGCAGCGTTGTAGGATAAGGGCTCGGCGCCCGCTTGTAGAGGATCGGCATCGTCCCCAACGAAAACAAAATGTTCGAGGAAAGCGACATATGCAGCATTTCCTCGACCGCGACACTCATGATGTTGGCGGCGGCGGTGTTGCCGAACATGAAGGCGTCGTCCTGGCCGCCGGTATTGGCGGTGTCCTTGACCCGAAGGATCGAATAATAGGTGTTCAGATAGATCGGGATGGTCGCCAATTCGATTTGGATCGCGGTTTGCAAGTCGCTCATCAAGCGCGCCATCACGGCATCCCGGCCCTCGGCCTCGAGTTTGGCGATCAGCGCCCGTTCGCCGGGACTCAGAGGGGGCACGGGGTTCGCATCGGTCATCTCGAAACTCCAATCATCGATTGATCTGGCACGGTCAAAAGCCGATCTTTCGGGCCATTTCGGGTTCGTATGAAAATACGAACCAAGCGCACGCATCAATTCTAACCATAAGTCATGGAAATTTCACAACATTATCGATTTTATTCCCATATTAAATTGCTCGAATATCCTAGCGAGAATCATGGAGAGATTTTTCGACCTATAAATTTAGATGCATCGGATTACCGTCGTAAATGAGCCGAGGCTCGAGACGCATCAGGTGTGATCGCATGCAATTTCCCAAAACCGTCGAAAACCTGGCCTAGATCAGGGTTCGGATGATGTCCGCGGCGAACTCATATCCCGACCTCCCGATTGTTGCTCCGGCACCACCTGTATCTTTAGGAGACCCGATATCATCCCAGGCGGCAAAACCGCCCGAGCCGCACGCCCTATCCCAATATCCCTGGCAAGTTCAGCTGATGCTCTCGCGCGCAGGCAATGGCATCCTCGTAACCGGCATCCGCGTGACGCATGACACCGGTTGCCGGATCGTTCCACAATACCCGCTCGATCCGCCGCGCCGCGTCATCTGTGCCGTCGCAACAGATCACCATGCCGGCATGCTGGCTAAAGCCCATACCGACGCCGCCACCATGATGCAGGCTGACCCAAGTCGCGCCCGACGCACAGTTCAGCAGGGCGTTCAGGAGCGGCCAGTCCGAGACCGCGTCGGAGCCGTCTCGCATCGCCTCGGTCTCGCGGTTGGGCGAGGCGACGGAGCCGGAATCCAGATGATCGCGGCCAATCACCACCGGTGCCGACAACTCTCCGGACGCCACCATCTCATTAAAGGCAAGGCCGAGCCGGTGCCGGTCACCAAGACCGACCCAGCAGATCCGCGCCGGTAGGCCCTGGAAGGATATCCGCTCCCGGGCCATGTCGAGCCAGGTGTGCAGTTGCGCGTTGTCCGGCAATAATTCCTTCACCTTGGCATCGGTCTTGTAGATATCCTCGGGATCGCCGGACAGCGCCGCCCAACGGAACGGGCCGATACCGCGGCAGAAGAGCGGGCGGATATAGGCCGGCACGAAGCCTGGAAAGGCAAAAGCGTTCTCCAATCCCTCTTCCAGCGCGACTTGGCGAATGTTGTTGCCGTAATCCAGGGTCGGCACTCCGGCATTCCAGAAATCGACCATCGCCTCGACATGTTCTCGCATCGAGGCACGCGCCGCTGCTTCGACGGCGGCCGGATCGCTCTCGCGCTTGGCGCGCCAGTTGGCGAGGCTCCACCCCTTGGGCAGATAGCCGTTGATCGGATCATGGGCCGAGGTCTGGTCGGTGACCATGTCGGGCCGGATACCCCGGCGATAGAGCTCCGGGAATATCTCGGCGGCGTTGCCAAGGAGGCCCACCGATTTCGCCTCACCCGCCTTGGTCCAGGCGTCGATCTTGGCCAAGGCCTCGTCGATCGTATTGGCGCGCTCATCCAGGTAACGGGTGCGCAGTCGGAAATCGATGCTCTCGGGATTGCACTCGACCGCCAGACAGCAAGCCCCCGCCATGGCCGCGGCCAGGGGCTGGGCGCCACCCATCCCGCCAAGGCCGGCGGTCAGGATCCACCTGCCCTTGAGGTCACCGCCATAGTGCTGGCGTCCGGCCTCGACAAAGGTCTCGAAGGTGCCTTGGACGATGCCCTGGCTGCCGATATAGATCCACGAGCCCGCCGTCATTTGGCCGTACATCATCAGGCCCTTACGATCGAGCTCGTTGAAGTGGCCCCAATTGGCCCAGTTCGGGACCAGGTTCGAGTTGGCGATCAACACCCGGGGCGCGTCGGCATGGGTGCGAAACACGCCAACCGGTTTGCCGGATTGCACCAACAAGGTCTCGTCGCCCTCGAGCCTCCGGAGCGCCGCCGCGATGGCATCGAAGTCATTCCAGGTCCGCGCCGCCCGGCCGATGCCGCCATAGACCACCAGTTCGTTGGGGTTCTCGGCCACCTCGGCGTCCAGATTGTTCATCATCATCCGAAGCGGCGCCTCGGTCTGCCAGGATTTCGCGGTGATCTCGGAGCCGCGCGCGGCGCGCACCCGCCTGGTGTTGTGCCTCGGCGTGTTTTGGCTCGGATTGTTTTGCCTGGGGGATTGCATGGCTGTCTTCCGTTCGATCAGGTCTGGAGTTGCGGCAGTGTCTCGATGCCGGCGGTTGCGACGATGGTACCGTCGCGGACCATCCCGGCGGCGCGTTCAATATCCGGCGCCAAGATCCGATCGTCGACGAGCCCGGCGATCTCGGCGCGGACCCGGTTAACGACACGGGCAAGCCGGTCACTGGTCGACAGCGGCGCGCGAAACTCCACGCCCTGAACGGCGCAGAGAAGTTCGATGCCGACGATCCGGGCGAGGTTCTCGTTCATCTCGATCAACCGCCGGGCCGCATGGGCGGCCATGGAGACATGATCTTCCTGGTTTGCCGAGGTTGGGGTTGAGTCCACCGAGGCCGGTGCCGCGCGTTGCTTGTTCTCGCTCATCAGCGCGGCCGAGGTCACCTCGGCGATCATGAAGCCGGAGTTCAATCCGGCCTTGGGCGAGAGAAATGCCGGGAGCCCGAAATTCATCGCCGGGTCTACCATCAACGCGATGCGGCGCTGGGAAATCGAGCCGATTTCGGCGACGGCGAGCGCGATCTGATCGGCGGCGAAGGCGACGGGCTCGGCGTGGAAGTTACCACCGGAAATGATCGAGCCGTCCTCGATGACCACCAGCGGGTTATCGGTGGCGGCATTGGCCTCGATCTCCAGAGTCCGCGCGGCCTGGCGCAGCAGGTCGAGACAAGCGCCGGTGACTTGAGGCTGACAGCGAATGCAGTAGGGGTCCTGAACCCGTGTGTCGTCCTCGCGGTGGGACTCGCGAATCTCCGAGCCGGCAAGGAGCGCGCGGATCGCGGCGGCGGATTCTATTTGCCCGGCATGACCCCGCAGGGCGTGGATCTCCGGGCGGGTCGGCGCCGTCGAGCCCATGATCGCATCGGTCGAAAGGGCACTGGTGATCAGGCCCGTCACCCCCAGGCGCCAGGCTTCGAACAGTCCCGCCAAGGCCAGCGCCGTGGAGAACTGGGTGCCGTTGATCATCGCCAACCCCTCCTTGGGGCCAAGGGTGATCGGCGCGAGACCAGCTTTGGCTAGGGCGTCGGCGGCGGGCATCACCTCGCCCTGGAAAGTCGCCTCCCCCTCGCCGATCATCGCGGCGGTCATATGGGCCAGGGGGGCGAGGTCGCCCGACGCGCCAACCGAGCCTTGGCTGGGAATGACCGGGGAGATGCCGCGCGCCAGCATCGCCTGTAGCAGGTCAACCACCGCCCATCGCACACCCGACGCGCCGCGACCGAGGGAGATCAGCTTCAAGATCATGGTAAGCCGCGTGATCGCGTCGTCCACCGGCGCGCCGACACCGCAACAATGCGAGCGGATCAGATTGCGCTGGAGGGTCGCGGCGTCTTCCGGCGCGATCCGCACCGAGGCCAGCTTTCCAAAGCCGGTATTGACGCCATAGACCGGCGCGTCGCCCGCCGCCGCCTTGGCGATGATATCAGCCGATGCCTCGATAAAAGGGCGCGTATCCGGACTCAACGAAACGGGATCGCCTTCGCGATACAATCGCTCGAGTTCGCCAAGCGTAACTTCGCCTGGATTTAGCGTGATGGCTGCGACCATGTGGTGCCCTCAAGCTCCAAATTTCTTAATGTATATACATTAATTTCCACGACCGCGCGAGTCGCAAACCGCGCGAGCGGGAGTCAAAGGTCGATGGAACGCGGCAAGGCCGTTGCTGGTTATCCCAAATGCCCCAGCGGCGTGTCGGCGCCCTCGAGAAAAAACCGGCCCGCCGGCGAGGTCAGGGTAACAGTGGTTAGTGGCGTTCCTCGATATCGGGTCACCCGGTGGAGACCAAGACATGGAGTGCCACGCTTTATGCCAAAATGCTGAGCGAGGCCACTTCCCGCGCCCACCGCGCCGATCCGATGCTCCGAGGCGGACCAAGGCACGTGTCGCAACAGCCACAATCCAGGAGGCACCCTCTCGAATCGCGCCGACATAGCTTCGGGAACCGCCTCCAGATTGATCAGGCGACGTTCATGCTGAACCGGAATAGCGTTGCTGAAATGCAGGCATTCCAGGGCCAAAAGGGGAGCGTCCATGGCGAGTTCGGACCAAAGCGTCGCGCCGGTGCCGTTAGGGATCTCGCTTTGGGACAGGATCTGGAAATCATAGACCTCGCCCCGGTCCTCGACATAGCGAGATACGTCGACGATCGGCAACCAGAACGCCGATTGGGCCAGCACGATTGTCCCGGCCCGCTTGCGCCGGACCACCAAACCTTCGCTGGCCAATGAAGTGATGGCTTTGTTGACGGTTGGCCGCGAGGCGCCGAAGCGCTCGGCGAGTTGCCGCTCCGTTGGAAGTTTGTCACCGGGTTTGTACAGGCCGCCGATTATCTCGCGGGTCAGGTCGCCGCGAATCTCGTCGAACAGGGTCGGCGTTGGACGTCGCCGATGCCCGTTTGTTTCGGTTTGGGTGCGGGGAGCGGGCAAGAAATAGCGCCTCGTGCAAAATCGCGAATTTCCAGTTTAGTAATGTATATACAAAAATCAACACCAGAGCGATGTCGAGCCGTGACCCAACTTAGTCATCCAGGAGGACCGGCGCTGGCGGCGTTTTCCCGGAGATCATGTCAGCCGCCTTCTCGCCGATCATGATGGTCGGCGCGTTGGTATTGGACGAGGGCATGGTCGGCATGATCGAGGCATCCGCGACACGAAGCCCGTCGATCCCATGCACGATCAGTCTATCGTCGACCACCGCCAGGGCATCGCTAGACGGCCCCATGCGGCAGGTACCGATCAGATGAAAGCCCGTGGTGCCGCGACGCTGTGTCAGATCCCAAAGCGCGTCATCGCTGTCGATGTCTAACGCCGGTGTGTTTCCGGTATCGAGATAAGGCGCCATCTCGGGCGAACGCAGAATCCGCTGGCCGAGGCGTATGGCGCTGAACAGGGTTTGCCGATCGCTCTCCTCGGCGAGGTAATTCGGTTGGATCAATGGTTTGTCGCGCGGGTCGGCGGAGCGGGCACGAATGTGGCCCCGGCTGTTCGGGCGTTGTTGCCAGGCGGCGATCGACATGCCCGGATTATCGTCCAGGGTGTTCTGCACCCCGTCCTTATAGCTCGCCGGCGTGAAGCTGACTTGGATATCGCCGTTGTCCAACGCGTCATGGCTACGCCAGAAGACATAAACCAGGGTCGGGGCCAACGCGAGAATGCTCGGTTGGCCGGTAAAATATTTGAACACTTCGCCGGCCAGCGGCAGGCCACGTGAAAGCTCGTTGATGGTCCGGCTGTTCTTGACCCGCGCGGTCATGCGCACGGCGAAATGGTCGCGCAGGTTCTCGCCAACGCCAGGCAGCTCGTGCACGAGGTCGACACCGATATCGCGGAGCAGCGCGCCGGGGCCGATCCCGGATAATTGCAACAATTGCGGCGAGTTCACGGTACCACCGCACAGAATGACCTCGCGCCGCGCCGATACCTCGACCTCGCGATCGCCCTGGTGGTAACGGATTCCGGTGGCGCGCCGGCCATCCAGCAAAATCTTCGAGGCGTGGGCGCCGGTGCGGATATCGACATTCGTCTGGCCGCGGCGCTGGTGCAGGAATCCTCGATAGCTCGAAACACGCCGGTGTTTGTGGATGATGCGCTGGGTATAGGAGACGCCGTCCTGACGGACGCCGTTATAGTCTCGGTTGGTCGGGATCCCGAGTCCGTTGGCGCCGGCGATGAAGGCCTCGCAAAGCGGGTGACTCCAGTCGATATCGGTGACCGTCAGGCCACCGTCGCGCCCTCTAAAGACATCATCGCCCTCTCCGATCCGACGCTCGGCGCATTTGAAATAGGGCAGAACGTCGCTGAAACCCCAGCCGTGATTGCCTTGTTGGGCCCAGGTATCATAGTCGGCGCGCTGGCCCCGGCTGTAGACATGGCCGTTGATCGATGACGAGCCGCCGAGGGTTTTGCCCCGTGGCGCGGCAATGACGCGGCCACCCGTGGCCGGACTCGGTTCGGTCTCGTACATCCAGTTCAATGACGGGTTGACGAAAGTTTTCATGAATCCGGCGGGAATATGAATAAACAAGTTCCGGTCCGGCGGGCCCGCCTCCAATACGCAGACACGGGTGCCGGGGTCCTCGGCCAAGCGCCCGGCGATAACCGATCCGGCGGAGCCCGCGCCGACGATGACGTAATCGAATTGATCCGCCATTCAGCCCGCGGGGGCTTCGGCGCCGGCGAACAGAACCGCGTGCTGACGGGCCAGGGCCGCCTCTCGAAACACCAGGGCGGCGGGGCCATATTCCGCCTCCGGACGCGGCTCCAGATCGAAATGGCCGTGGGTATCCTCGCCCAGCGCCAATGTCGCGGTGGTACGCCCGCCGGTCTGCCGTACATGGCTGGCGATATACCGGACGGCGAAACCGATCCTGGGAATGTCGCTGGTATTCGGATCGGAGCCGTGAACGATCCCGACATGATGCAATGACATCTCGCCGGGCTCGAGCGTGATATCGGCGGCCTGATCCTCGTCGACCTCAACCGAGATCTCCTGGCCCCGGGTCAAAAGATTGTCCTTGTGGAAGGTGTCCCGATGTTCGAACGCCTTGGCTTGGCTTCCCGGCACCACTCGCATGCAGCCATTCTCGCGCCGGCTCGGACTGAACGCGATCCAGGCGGTCAGGATCTCATGGGGTTCCAGGCCCCAGTAATTCGCGTCCTGATGCCAAGAGACAAAGCCCGGATCACCCGCGGGCTTGGCGAAAAAGCTGCTGCCCCAGGCAAGTAGATTGGGGCCGAGGATCGCGCTAACCGGCCCGGTCACGGCCGGATCACGAATCAGGTCATAAAGCCAGGGAAACACAAGGTGCGGTTTACTGCGAAGAACCGCGTTCCCGTCGGTCTCACCACGTCCCTTAAAGGCATCGTAGCGCGCCAGAAGGTCCGCCGCGCGTTCGGCGTCGATGGCCCGGACCGGCGCGATATAGCCGTCCCTTCGGTAGCGATCCACATCGGTTTGGGTTAAGGCGCCGACCATGATCCATTCTCCGGGGAAAGCGAGGAAATAAAAACCAGAAAGGAAAATCTATTGGTCCAACCGCGCCACGGCAAGCGGTGGCCGTGTTACTTCCGCCAGGGTGAGCTCCCCAGATCATAGTCCCGCGCGACCTCCGCGACCCGGATGCGATAGCGTTTGAACAATTCGTCCCGGCCACGATTCTGAGCGGTCTGGTGGGCCTCGCGTTCACGCCATCGCTGGATCGAAGCTTCATCACGCCAAGTGGACAGCGAGAGAACCTTGCCGGGAGTCACCAAGCTTTCAAACCGTTCGATCGATATGAACCCGTCGATGGTCTCAAGCTCGGCGCGCAACTGGCCGGCAATCTCCAGATAGGTCGCGCGGCCTTCCTCGGTGGGCTCCACCTCGAAAATCACCACATGCATCTCTGCCTCCCGATCAATTCGTCATGCTCGCCAAAGTAACGCTGGTTTGGCCGGTTGACGATACGGACCTCTCAATCCCAGCTCCACAGGAAATTATCCTTGACGAAACAAGGTGCGCGTAATTATATTGCGCGTCATGTCACGGGATCTCACATACCGCCGGACCATCGGTCGGCGAATTAGCACCCCGGTTCTCCTCGAGAACCGGAGCGATGCTGATTCCCCACGAACCGATACGGGCGGAGACATCCCGACATGCGACAAGAACGACTGAAAACCAACCGCCCCTTCACCGACCATTCCTCGAATTCCGAAGCCAGCGCGACGGCCTGTTTCTCGATCCAGGCCGAGGCTGATCCCGGCGTCATGCCCAGGGTTCTGGAGCTCTTCGCCAAACGCGGATTGATCCCGTCCCGGTGGCACAGCGACCTGGAAGGCGAGGCGACCCACGAGCCGGCCCTGACGATCGATGTGCAGGTCAACGGCCTCAATCGCCAGCAGGTGGAGCATGTCTCGAACAGCCTGCGCGGCATGGTATCGGTCAATAGCGTGCTGACCAGCGAGAAACTATTCGCCTGAGACCTTGTTCACGGTTGACGGTCGCGCGCGCGCTGGCCAGGGTCTCGCGGGAGTAACCGAAGGGCCCTGGCGATGCGCTTTCTTGATCACATCCGGCGTTGCAATACCCATGACATGGCGGATTACGCGCCCTGGGAGATCGGGGGACGGCGCGTGGGGTTCCTGCGTCATGCGCTGGCGGAGCGGTTGCGTGACTTCAGCGACGTCTTCGTGGCGGAAGGCGGTGGTCTGTCCCTCGTCCCGACGCTGGACACACCTACCGCGCGCACTGACGCGATGGCGGATATTCTCGCCCAACTTCACCAGGAAGGTCTTTGCGGAGCGCCCCGCAACGAGCCCTACGCGGTGGTGGATCGGGTTGGTGGGACACACCTGATGACCGTCGACCGGGTGGCGGCGAGCATCCTTGGGATCATCAGCACCGGTTTTCACCTCAACGGCACGGTGGGCTCTGGTTCCGATTTGGCCATGTGGGTCGCGCGGCGCTCGCTTACCAAGATCACCTTTCCGGGACAGCTCGACAATATCGTGGCGGGTGGCCAACCGGCGACGATTTCGGTTGCCGAGAACGTCATCAAGGAATGCCAGGAAGAAGCCGATATCCCAGAGGCGTTGGCGCTGCAAGCCCGACCCGTGGGGTTGATCAGCTACACCATGGCGGTCGAGGACGGGCTGCGACGCCACGCGATGTATGTCTACGACCTGGACATGCCGCGCGATTTTATTCCCAAGCCCTTCGATGGCGAGGTCGAGGATTTCAAACTTCGACCCATCGCCGATGTCGCCGAAATCGTGCGCGGCTCCCTTGACGACTTCAAGTTCAATTGCAGCCTCGTGGTGATCGATTTTCTGATCCGCCATGGCGTGATCACGCCGGCGGACCCGGACTATTTTGACCTGGTGACGGGCCTGCGGGGCCCGATCCCTCGGTAACGCCCGCCTAGAGCGATCGGTTTAATCGGAATCGCGAAGCGATGGAGATTCAATCGTGAATCGCACTCACCTTCAATGAGGTAGAGCAGAGTCACGACTTCCAAGACGATCACATAGTGATCGCGTTATAAAGACGACCTGCTCTAGTCGACCACGAAACCCGAGGGCTCGCCGACAACCGTGGCGCGCAGCATGTGGCGCGGCTGGTTTTGATCAAAATCCGTCAGCGCGACATGCATGGTCGTCCGATTGTCCCAACACACCAAATCGCCGGGGCGCCAGACATGGCGGTAGACATTTTCCGGCCCGGTCGCGTGCTCGCAGAGGAAATCGATGAGGGGTCGGCTCTCCGCCGCCGTCATGCCGTGGAAATAGGCCACGCGCTCGCTCACATAAAGCGCCCTTGTACCGCTTTCCGGATGCACCTTTACCGCGGGATGGGCGATTGGCGGGTTGAGCCGCTTGGTCTCGGCCACTTCCGCCGGATCACGCTCGTAAAAGCCGGCTACCAGACTAATGTCATAGACAGAGTGAAGCCCATCGACGATGCCGCGCATGGTGTCCGACAATGTCTCGTAGGCCCGCGCCATGTTGCAGAACATGGTGTCGCCACCAATCGGCGGTTTCTCGACGCAATACAGCATCGAGGCCGCCGCCGGTCTCGGCGTATAGGCATAGTCGGAATGCCAGTTGCGGCCGACATTGCGGGTCTCTGACGGCTTACCGTCCTTCGGCTTGGTGGTGATTTCCAGTAATTCCGGATAGCCGTCCTTACGGTAGAACGGCGTCTGGGCATGGTCGTCTAAATCGCCGAAGCCCCGGGCGAAGCGCAGAATATCGTCCGGCGAGGCGTTCTGATCGCGCAGCACGATGACGTGATGCGCGTGCCAGGCCCGGCGGATCGCCGCCACCGTGTCGGCGTCGAGCGGGTCGCGCATATCGACCCCAAGGATCTCGCCCCCCAACGCATAGCCCAGCGGTCTTGCCTCGATCGCCGCGTTGCGCCTTGGATGTTCTCGCGCCGCCATGGGTCAGTCCACGTATCGGGTTTGCGAGGAGGCCATCATCTCGGCGATATAGCCGGGCTCGCTCATACCGGCTTTCACCTTGGCCTCGACCCCGGCTTCCGCGGCGACCAGTTTCGGAAGCGCCGCCGCCACCGTGTCGATCTGATCAAACGGCACCACCACGACTCCGTCGCGATCACAAACGATCATGTCGCCG
>JADHLJ010000116.1 GCA_016780745.1 Alphaproteobacteria bacterium
CGGCGGCGGCGGTGCGCATGTAGTTCGACTGAACAGCCCCGGTGACCAGGATCATGTTCGCCCCGGCGTCCACGGCGGCCCCCATGGAGTATTCGAGCTGGCGCGCCTTGTTGCCGCCGGTCGCGAATCCGGTCATGTCATCGCGCTTGGCGAGGAGTTGCACGCTACCACCCACCGCCTCGGAAAGCCGGGTCAGAGTCTCGATCGGGGTTGGCACATTGGCCAGCGTAACCCGTGGCAGATGCTCGAGATGGCGATCCAGTTCCTCGGTCTTGGTCATATCGGCGCTCCCGGGCTGCTAGCGGCTTGTTCGACGGTACCCTTCCCAGAGGGTTCCGCGCCAGACCTTGGCCATCCGGGCCCGTCTACTCCATCGCCTCCAACTCGTCGATGAAGCCCTCGATGACCGACAGGCCTTTGTTCCAAAAGGCCGGATCGCCGGCGTCGAGACCAAACGGCGCCAGCAATTCCTTGTGACGCAGGGTGCCGCCCGCCGAGAGCATCTTTAGGTACTTTTCCGCGAAGCCCTGCTCGGCGTCCTGGTAGACCGCGTAGAGCGAGTTCACCAGGCAGTCGCCGAACGCGTAGGCGTAGACATAGAACGGCGAGTGAATGAAATGCGGGATATAGGTCCAGAACACCCGGTAATCATCATCAAATCGGATTGCCGGGCCAAGGCTCTCGCCCTGAATATCCATCCAGATATCGCCGATCGCCTCGGGTGTAAGTTCGCCCTCGCGCCGTTGGTCATGGACCCGGGTCTCGAATTGATGAAAGGCGATCTGGCGGACCACCGTGTTGAGCATGTCCTCGACCTTGGAGGCGAGCATGATCCGGCGTTCCTTGGGATCTTTCCGTGCCGCCAGCATCGATCTGAAGGTTAGCATCTCGCCGAATACCGACGCGGTCTCCGCCAGGGTAAGCGGGGTATCGGCCTGAAGATGGCCCTGATCCGCCGCGAGCACCTGATGCACGCCGTGACCGAGTTCATGGGCCAGGGTCATCACGTCCCGCGTCTTGCCCTGATAGTTCATTAGAATATAGGGATGAACGGTCGGTACCGTCGGATGCGAGAACGCCCCGGAGGCCTTGCCCGGACGCACCGGCGCGTCGATCCAGTTCTTCTTGAAGAATTCAGAGCCGATCTCCGCCAGCTTCGGTGAAAACGCGCCATAGGCCTCGAGTACGGTACGCTCGGCCTCGTCCCAACGGATCACGCTGTCATCGTCGTCCGGCAAGGGCGCGTTGCGGTCCCAGAAATCCAGCGCCTCAACCCCGAACCATTTCGCCTTAAGCGCATAGTAGCGGTGCGATAGCCTCGGATAGCTCTTGGCGACCGCGTCGACCAAGGCGTCCACCACTTCATCCTCGACCTGATTGACCCGGTTCCGGGAGGAGATCGGCCGGTCGTAATGCCGCCACTTGTCCTCGACCTCCTTGTCCTTGGCGAGCGTGTTGGTAATCAGGGCGAAGAGTTTCACGTTCTCGCCAAGCACCTTGGAAAGCGACCGCGCCGCCGCCTCACGCTCCTTGGCGTCTTTGTGCGAGAGCCGGTCGAGGACTTCCGCCGCCGTCAATTCCTTGCCGTCATGCTCGAAGCGGAGCCCGGCCATGGTCTCGTCGAACAGCCGCATCCAGGCACCGCGTCCGGCGACGCTTTTCTCGTGCAGCATCTCTTCCAGCTCGTCCGAGAGTTGATGCGGCCGAAAGACGCGCACATCGCGCAGCCACGGCTGGTAGCGCGCGAGTTCGGGCGTCTTAAGTTTCTCCTCGAGATCCGCGTCCTCGATCCGGTTGATCTCCAGACCGAAGAACAGAAGATCGCTGCCGATCTCGGTCGCGCGCTCGCGCATGGATTGACTGAACTTGCCGTTCTCCGAACTGGACATATCCCCGGCATAGACCAGTTGGGCGTAGGACATCACCCGACCGATGATCTCGTCGATTTTCTCATAGGCGGCGATGGCCGCGCCGAGCTCCGCGCCCGATAGCGTCGCGACCTTGCCGGCGTATTGGGCCTTAAAGGATTTGGCGTCCCCCGCCGCCGCGTCGAGGTCACTGAAAAGCGCCTCGGACTCCGTGCCGGGATAAAGATCGGCGAGATTCCACTCCGGGAGCGCGCCTAGATCGTTCGCGGAACTGGATTGTGCTGCATCGGCCATGATTGTATCCAACGGAAGGTGGTATCGTGTCTCGCCGACACGCAATCGGGTTTGGGTTCAGCGTGTATATGAGCACGCGCCGGGGGTGGGCAATGGACTATAAGGCAATACGCAATCTCGCGACGATGTTCTTCGAGCAGGCCGACAAGCTCGGCGCGAAACCTTTCCTGTGGGACAAGCATCAGGGGCAATGGCGATCGCGAAGCTATGCCGAGACCGCAACCCAGGTTGACCGTCTGGCGCGGGGCCTGCGCTCCCTTGGCATCGAGAAAGGCGACCGGGTGGTCATCGTCTCCGAGAACCGCCCGGATTGGGTGGTCGCGGATCTTGCGATCGGGGCGATCGGCGCGATCAGCGTGCCGGCCTATACCACCAACACCACCGACGACCATCTCTATATCCTGGATCATTCCGAAGCCAAGATCGCCATCGTCTCAACCGAGCGTCTGGCCCGCAATGTACTGCCCGCCGCCCATAGCGCGTCGGCTTGCGAGATCGTTATCTCGATGGACGCGCCGGAATCGGACAATCAGGCGGGGGTCCGAAGCCTGCATTGGGACGACGTGATGGCGATGGGCGATGACGGGCCCGATGATATCCGCGCGGTGGCCGGCGCGCTGGCGCGGGATGATGTCGCCTGTTTCATCTACACCTCCGGCACCGGCGGGCGGCCCAAGGGGGTGATGCTGACCCACGGCTCGATCCTGGCGAACTGCTATTCGGCATATGATCTGTTGCTGGAGCTTGGTCTCGGCGACGAGGTGTTCCTGTCCCTGTTGCCGCTCTCGCATTCCTACGAACATACCTGCGGGATGTTCTTTCCAATCTCGATCGGCGCGCAGATCTACTATGCCGAGGGGCCGGACAAGATCGCCCAGAACCTTCAGGAGGCGCGCCCGACGATCATGACCGCGGTTCCCCGGCTTTATGAGGTATTACACGACCGCATCCGCCGCGGCGTCGAACAGGCCGGCGGCTCAAAGGCCAAGCTGTTCTACAAAGCCTTGGAACTCGGCCAGAAACGTCATGAGGCCCCGGATACGCTCACCATGGGCGAGCGGTTGACCAATGTCGCCCTCGACCTGTTGGTGCGAAAGAAAGTCGCCGGGCGGTTCGGCGGGCGGCTCAAGACCTTTGTGTCGGGCGGCGCGGCGCTCAATCCGGATATCGGGAATTTCTTCCTTGCTCTCGGCGTCGGCATTCTTCAGGGCTATGGCCAGACCGAGGCCTCCCCGGTGATCAGCTGTAATCGTCCGTCGAAAACCCGTATCGAGACGGTTGGTCCGAAACTGGCGGGGGTCGAAATCAAGATCGCCGATGACGGCGAGATCCTGGTGCGCGGCGAGCTCCTGATGAAGGGCTATTGGCACGACCAGGAGACCACCGACGCGACCATCGTCGACGGCTGGCTGCACACCGGCGATATCGGCGTGATCGAGGATGACGGATATCTCATGATCACCGACCGCAAGAAGGACATCATCGTCAATTCCGGCGGCGACAATATCGCGCCTGCCCGGGTCGAGGGGGTGATCACCCTGGAGACCGAGATCGTCCAGGCCATGGTCTATGGCGACAAGCGACCCAATCTCGTGGCGGTCGTCGTGCCCTCGGATGAGTTCATCGCCGAATGGTCCAAGGCTAACGGGGTGGGCGCGGATCTGGCGAGCCTGTCCGAGAACCCGGATTTCGCCAAGGCGATTGGCGAGGTGATGGACAGGGTGAATGTGAAACTCTCGCAGATCGAAAAAGTCCGCCGCGTCACCATCGCCACCGAGGCCTTCACCACGGACAACGCGATGATGACGCCGACCTTGAAGATCCGTCGCCACAAGGTCCGCGAGGCCTATTGGGAGCGTCTCGACGCGCTCTATGGCCGAGGTTAGGAACGCGCCGTCATGAAGATCACCGATTTCAAGACCTTTGTCGTCGGCAACCCGCCGCCGGGCTTCGGCGGCAAATACTTCATCTTCGTCAAGCTGATCGCCGATGACGGGACCGCCGGGATCGGCGAGGTCTATAGCGTGCCGTTCCATCCCCATGTGGTCGCTCGCATGGTCGAGGATGTCTGCGAGCGGCTTGTCGTCGGCAATGATCCGTTCAAGATCGAGCAGCTTTGGCGCCGGGCCTATGGCTCGGGTTTCACCCAGCGCCCGGATATCTCGATGATGGGGGTGTTGAGCGGTATCGAAATGGCCTGCTGGGACATCGCCGGCAAGGCGGTCGACAAGCCGGTCTATGAGATGCTGGGCGGTCAGGTTCATGACCGCTTGCGCAGCTACACTTATCTTTATCCCGACGCCGCCGATGGTCCAAACGCCTTCGAGGAGGCGCGGGTCTACTCCGACCCGGATCTCGCCGCCAAACGCGCCGCTGAATCCGTGGCCCAGGGCTTCACCGCGGTGAAGTTCGATCCCGCCGGGCCCTACACCGTCTACGATCCACGCCAGCCGGATCTGGAGGCGATGGATCGCTCGGAGCTGTTCGTCAAACGCATCCGCGAGGCGGTTGGCGACAAGGCCGATATGCTGTTCGGCACCCACGGCCAGTTCAGCACGTCCGGCGCGATCCGTTTCGCCCGGCGGCTGGAGGCCTATGATCCGCTCTGGTTCGAGGAGCCGACGCCCCCGGACGTGCCGGAGGAAATGGCGCGGGTGGCGCGTCAGACCACCATCCCCATCGCCACCGGCGAACGGCTGACCACCAAGGTGGAGTTCGCCCGGGTGCTGAAACACCAGGCGGCGTCGATCCTGCAGATGAATCTGGGACGGGTCGGCGGCATTCTCGAGGCCAAGAAGATCGCCGGGATGGCCGAGGCGCACTATGCCCAGATCGCCCCGCATCTCTATTGCGGCCCGGTGGTCGGCGCCGCCAATATCCAGGTCGCGACCTGCACGCCGAATTTCCTGATCCTGGAGAGCATCCAGCGTTGGGAGGGTTTCCACGCCGAAATCCTGAAATCTCCCATTCATTGGGAGGACGGCTATGTGATTCCTCCAACCGCGCCGGGTCTGGGGGTCGAATTGGACGAGGAAGTCGCGGCCCGACACCCCTATGATGGCGAGGCGCTGCATTTGGACATGGGTCAAAACCCTTTGCCACGATAGGGCCGAGGTCGCGCCGGTTGAGGGTTTGAGAAAGCGAGCCAAAAAGCGAAAAGGACATTTCGATGGGCATCTCGATCAAACAACTGCATGAACATTTCGTCGGCGAGGTCAGCGGCATTGACCTGCGCCAACCGCTTACGCCGGAGCAGGCTCGCGAGATCCACGAGGGCATGGACCGGTACGGCATTCTGGTCTTTCACGACCAGGATCTCTCCGATCAGGAGCAGGTCGATTTCACCAAGAATTTCGGCGAACTTGAACTCGCCATCGGCTCCAATGTGCTGAAGGACGACCAGCGCCGGTTACGTTTGGAGATGGCCGATGTCAGCAATCTTGACCAGAACGGCAAAGTGCTGGCGCGAGACGACCGCCGCCGGATGTTCAATCTCGGCAACCGGCTATGGCATTCCGACAGCTCGTTCCGGGTGACCCCGTCGAAGTTCTCGCTGCTGTCCTGCCGGTCAGAGCCTCCAAAGGGCGGCAATACCGAGTTCGCCTTCATGCCGGCGGCGTATGAAGCCTTGGACGACGAGACGAAGGCGGAGATCGAAGACCTGATCACCGAGCATTCACTGATCCATTCGCGCGGTAAGCTTGGCTTCGAGGAATTTTCCGCCGAGGAGAAACAAACCTTCGCCCCGGTACGCCATGCCCTGGTCCGCCAGAACGCCTTCACGGGGCGGAAGTCGATCTATCTCTCGGCCCATATCGGCACCATCATCGGCTGGCAGGTACCCGAGGCTCGGGACTTCATTCGCGAGCTGTCCGAGCACGCGACGCAACGCCGGTTTGTCCATTCCCATGAATGGCGCCTCGGCGATCTGGTGATGTGGGATAACCGCCAGAACATGCATCGGGTTCGGCCGTTTCGCGATACCGGCGTGGTCCGCGACATGCGCCGCACCACCGTCGCCGGCGAAGGCCCAACCGCCGCCCAGGCCGAGGATCGCGCGGCTTAGGGGATGGGATTGCGCCGGGGATGGTCTGAAAGCGGGCATTTTCATACATCGTCGTCCTCGCGTAAGCGGGGACCTCGAAGAGGCGGCGAAATTTGTTATCTTTCTCAACGGTTAAGAGGTCCCCGCATGCGCGAGGACGACCGGTTTATTGGGCTTTGAGAACGTCGGCGGCTTCAAGTCCGACGGTCAACTCGACGCCTGTCTAGAAGGCAACCCGACGCCTTGACGGAAATCAGCAAAATTTTCCCGGACAGCAGTGCGCCTTCGCGAGGACGACGGCTAGCGATTTACCGGACAGCAGTGAGTTCGTATTGGAAACTTGAGTGCCGCCGAACGACTTCCGCTCCGCGCGGATTAATCATTTGTTCAGACATCGCGGCTATGGTGAGGCTAGGACAGAGGCCAGCCAGACGCCTCCCCCACCCAGGCTGGCTGACGGTCTCTAACGGCGATCTCCCCTCGGGATCGCCGTTTCTCTTATCCGCTTTAGCGTGGCAACAGAACCATCTGGGTCTGGGTGATCAGCGCGACCAGCTTGCCGGCCTCGGACGTGATCCGGGTTTGCCAGACCATGGTCGTGCGTCCGCGATGGATCGGCGTGGTCTCGCCGGTGATCTTGGTGCCGCCCGGCGCGCCGGACAGGAAGTTGGTCTTGCTTTCCAGGGTCGTGGTGCTCGCCCCCTCCGGTAGATTGAGGAACGTCGCCATCGCGCCCATGGTATCGGCGAAAGCCATCAGGCATCCGCCATGCGCCACGTCGATGCTGGTGCGGAGCTCGTCCCTGATCTCAAGCTCGGCTTCGAGGCGATCCGGGCTCGCGGCGGTAACCCGCATGCCCAGTAGTCGCGCGAAGGGCATCATCTTGTCGTTGAGCTCTTGTGCCGCGTCCATTGCCATCACTCCCTTCCAAGCCAGCCGATCCCCTGGGCCGATCCATCCTGGCGCACCAATCCGTTGATTGGCAACTTGGCCCGGACGCGTGGGGATGGCAAACTGGCAATGTTGTGAGTCGGTTTCCGGAGGCGAGTTCGTGCCCACCAAGGTCAAGTTTTTGCTGACGCTCGCGGTCATCGCCATTGGCGCGTTGTGCACCTGGTTGGAGATGACCTATGCCGATCCCTTTGTCGCGAAGGTGATCGCCGGGCTCGTGGTGTTTCTGGTAATCGCGCTCTGGATGTTCCCGGAAGCCGGCGTCAAGGATGGCGAGCAGAAACCGGACTGATCCGGCGCGCCGCTCGCCTCGACATCATCCTTTCAGGCCACCGCGCACGAACGGATAAATCCGGGTGAAGTCGGAGCCCGGCTCGGCCTCTTCCAGCAACGCGAAACTTTCCGCCACCATCGAGGCGAGACGGTTGGTGGTGCCGGCGCTGGCCACGTTCTCGCAATAGAGCCGAACATCCTTGGCCATCATCTTGGTGGCGAAACCGCCGTCATAGGCCTCGTTGGCGACGCGGTTGGGGAACTTGTCCATGGTCGCGGTATTCCGGCCGCTGGAGACATTCACCACGTCGAGGATCGCCCGCATGTCGAGCCCATTCGCGGTGCCGAAGGCCATCGCCTCGCTGGTCGCCGCCATCGCGGTGGCGGAGAGGAAGTTGTTCAGCAGTTTGACGGTCTGACCCTGACCGGCCTCGGGGCCGACATGGAACACGTTCTTGCCGATACAGCCGAGCATGTCCTTGTATTTCTCGTAGCTCGCCGGCGCGCAGCCCATCATGACCGCCAAGGTCGCGGCCTCGGCCCCGGCGATGCCGCCCGAGACCGGCGCGTCGATGAATTCGATGTCATGCGCGGCCAATTTCGCGGCCACCTCGCGGGCATGGGGAATGCCGATGGTCGAGGTGTCGATGACGGTTTTCACCTTGGCGTTCGGCGCGGCGATGAACTCGTCGGCGATGGCCAGGCTGTCCGGGCCGGCGGGAACCGACAGAATGACGGTCTCGACGGATTGCGCGACCTCGGTGTTGCTGGCCGCGATCGTGGAGCCCGCCGGCGCGTTCGCGGTGCTCATCATGTCGGCGACGACGAGGTGATAGCCGCCCTTGGAGAGATTGGCCGCCATCCGGCTGCCCATGCTACCTACCCCGATCCAACCCACCGTCTCGGCCATGGCCGTCTCCCTTAATTCGAAAAATGATCGCGAAAGCGTTGCGGCGCACTGTGTCTATAAGCGATCTCGCGGGCAAGCGTCCAAAACGGATCATGCACCGCGCTGGCGGAGGTATCCGCGATGTGTTGGCGCTTGCCATCGTCGTGACTCCCTATGGCATCCGCTCCACCCCTAGGAACCGCGCCGCCAGTTCGCGCGCCAAGTCTCGATAATAAAGCTCGTTGCCGTGGAACCAGTCCTCGTTGCCGACCTCGTCGATGATATGCCGGCGGTACTTCTCGACAGTCTCCGGAGACGAGCCGAGCCACGCGCGGGCGCTGAAATAGGTACAGCCCAACGCGGTCGCCAATTTGCCATAGCCGGACTCGTACCAGTCAAAGGCATGGACGTGATTCCGCGTAAGCTCGAACAGTGCTTGCAGGGGCGGGTCGGTGACCACGATCACCTGGAAATCCTTCGAGAGATGTTCCAGTAGTTTCAAATGCGGATCGAACTCCCGTGTGAGAAAATCCACCAAATGATCGTGCGAGATTGCCCCTTGCACATCGTGGTTGCGTTCGATCCAACTCCAACAGCGATCAATACTGAGATGGGTGTGCAACCCGACATTCGTGAAAACAATGGGTCTGTCACTCGATCCGGAAGGAGCGGCCTGGTCGGCGAATGCTCGCATAAGCGTCCGCCAACGCGCCGCCTCGATCGGATCGTGGAGCGTGAGATAATGATCGTCATCCCTGGCGAAGCGCCCCTCGACCCATGACGTGCCATCCATGGTTCTGCCGCCGGCATGGGCGATGCCGTGGGCATCGAAAGCCTCCGAGAGGTTACCCATGTGACTGTCGCCCAAGAGCAGAACACCGGTTGTGACACCGTCCGTCCCCAAGGAACCGCGATCAAGCTGCTCTTCGTCGCAGAACGCATCGCCGGCGACGAATCGGTCGGGCCGCGTGCGTTCGATCGAGACCGCCGGCGTGGCTTGTAGGGCGGCGCTGAAATGCTCCAGCACGTAATCGACGCCGACGCGGGTCACGCTTCGAAGATTATCGGCGAAGAACCGCTCGCGCTCGCCCGGCGCGTTTATCAGCTCATAGGACGGGAAGTAGTCGACATCATCCAAGGTTTCGTTCAGATGGCCGGCGACCGCGCGTAGCACCGCCTTGGAATGGGTTGTGGCGACCAGCACATGCTCGCGCGACGCGGTGGCGGTCAAGGGAACGGGCGATACCGTGAGGATGATCCTGAGGTCCGGGTTGACCCGATGGAGCAGGGAACGGACCTCGAGCACATCCTCGAGAATTTCTGGATAAGCGAAATTCTTGAACCGATGGCGCGCGGGATCGTAGCGACCGGCGATGGTTCCGGGGCAAACCGGGTAAACCAGGTGGTTATCGTCAAGCCAGGCCTCGGTAAGGCCAAGGGTGAAGATGAAAACATCGGACTGTTTAATCTGGGAGAGCATCTCGGCCAGCGCGGCACGGCGCGCGGCCTGAAAGGCATCGGCGCTCGCGACCCCCCCAGGAAACACCGAGGGGCGCAACAGGTCGTAATGCACGTCATCCTCGACATGCGCCGTGCCCGCGAGATCCATCTCTCCCAGCGCCGCCCGAAGCCACTGAACCAGCGCGGCGGGCGTATAGATGTTTCCTAGCGCGAAGGAGAACCCGGCGGCATCCGCCGTGAGCCGGGACGGCAGCCACGCGTAACCGTTTTCAAGCAGCCAAGCACCGACATGCTGGGCGAAACACGATCCCGCCGAGATCAGCTTGGTCTCGCGGTTGATCTCGAATTTGGGCGCCCATATTCCGAGGAACGGCGCCCCCGGTCCCTTCTCGGAAACCGAAACCCGCCAGAACTTCTCGCCATCCAGATGATCATAAGGATGGTTCAAGGCGCTCCCCCTAAAACACGCCCACACACGCGAGACATCGAACAGTGATGATCAACGCGCGCGATCCGAGGTAGGGTATCAAAAGAAACCAGTCATGGAAAAGCGGCGATCTGAAAAAGGGTTCTGGTTATGAAATATGTCCGGCTCGGCGATAGCGGCCTAGAGGTCAGCGCGATCTGCATTGGCGGTAACTCCTGGGGCGCGCGCGGGCGGCGGGCCTGGGCGCCGTTCGACGAGGCCGATAGCGCGCCGTTCTTTCGGCGGGCGCTGGACAAGGGCATCAATTTCTTCGACACCGCCGACGCCTACAACAGCGGCGAGAGCGAGCGGATCATGGGGGAGACCCTGATGAGCTACGCGCCCCGGGATGAGTTGGTGATTTCCACCAAGGTCGGCATCGCCATGGGCAAGGGACCGAACCAGGGCGGACTTGGTCGCAAGCATCTTCTGAAAAGCATCGACCAGCAATTGAAGCGTCTCAAGACCGACTATATCGACGTCTACCAAGTGCATCGCCTCGACGGGGTGACCCCCTTGGATGAGACGTTGGATACCCTCACCGAGATCGTGAAGGCCGGAAAGGTCCGCTATATCGGCGGCTCCACCATGCCGGTTTATAAGTTCGCTCAGATGGTCACGCTCGCGGCCTGCAAGGGATACGCGCGGCCGATCGCGATGCAGAACCTCTACAACCTCATCCAGCGCGAGGAAGAGCGCGAGATGATCCCGCTTTGTCTGGAGGCCGGGGTTGGGTTGATCCCCTATAGCCCGCTGGCCCGGGGCATTCTCGCCGGCAACCGCGAGGCATCGGGCAGCGGCGCGACCGAGCGGGCCAACAAGGACGTCAAGGCCGATGCCTCGCTGTTCCGACCCAGTGATCGCAAGGTGGTCCGCGCCGTGGTGTCGGTCGCAGAACGCCATGGTGTAAAGCCAACCCAGGTCGCGCTGGCCTGGATGCTCTCCAAACCGGTCATGGCGGCGCCGATCATTGGAACCACCAAGCTCGACCAGATCGACGACGCGGCGGCGGCGGTCGACGTGACGCTAACCGATGGCGATATCGCGCGCCTGGAAAAGCCATACGTGTTCCGAGCGCTTTGAGGAGCGGAGGAAGCGTCGCACGCCGTTCCAGCCATTGACTTGGCTCAGCCGTGGGCGCATGCCGGATAACTCTACTGTTGGGCGATAACCCGCATGTCTCTGCGCCTCGGTCCCTTCGTTCCCCTGTTCGCTTCCGCCGGTGTTTTGCTGGCGGGCAACGGCATGCAGGCGACCTTGATCGCAATTCGCGCCGATGCCGAAGGCTTCACGACCACCGAAATCGGTATGATGGGGACGGCCTATTTTCTCGGCTTCATCATCGCGTGCCTGTTCACCACGAGCCTGATTCGACGGGCCGGACACACCAGGGTGTTTGGCGCCTTCGCCGCCATCGCCGCGATTTGCTCGCTGGTCATGGCGTTGCTGGTCGACCCCTGGGTCTGGATTGGCGCGCGGCTGATCACTGGCTTTTGCTTCTCGGCGGTTCTCACGGTTGCCGAGAGCTGGCTCAATGAGAAGGCCGAGAGCGGAGACCGGGCCCGCATTTTTAGCGTGTATAGGCTGGTCGATCTGTCCTTCGTGACCTGCTCTCAGTTGCTTTTGCCTGTTATCGGAACCGGTGGCTTCGTCGCCTTCGCGGTGATGGCGATCGCGTTTTGCGCCGCCGTGGTTCCAGTCTCGCTGTCTCGATCCCCGGCCCCCGCCATTCCCGAGAGTTCGAAGATCGATGTGCTCAAGCTCTGGAAGGTCTCTCCGGTGGCCTTCGTTGGCTGTTTCACCATCGGAATGACCAACAGCGCGTTTCGAACCATGGGCCCGGTCTACGCGCGAGACGTGGGACTGGACGTAAACCAAGTCGCCTATTTCATGACCGCCGGCATTATCGGCGCGGCGGTGGCGCAGTATCCGTTCGGCTGGCTGTCCGACAGGATCGACCGCC
>JADHLJ010000117.1 GCA_016780745.1 Alphaproteobacteria bacterium
AGCCTGGCTTGGCGTAAACGCAATGCTGTTAGGTAAAAATTCTATCGTCGTCCTCGCGCCTGTCCTCGCGCACGCGGGGAAAGGCGGGGACCCCTGGAAACGTTAGGTATGGCGAGCTTCTTCAGCCGGGAAGAGGTCCCCGCCTTCGCGCATTGCTGTCCGGGAAACTATTGGTGACTCCCGCTTAAGCGCTGTGTTGCCACCTATACGGGCGTTGAGGTGAAGGTGGGACTTAAAATCGGTGACGGCGAAACCGCCCCAAATATCCGTCGTCCTCGCGAAGGCGGGGACCCCTTGCTCGTTGAAAAAGGCCACAATATTGACCGTTGCCCAGAGGTCCCCGCATGCGCGAGGACGACGGTAAAGATTTTCCCGGACACCAGTGCGCCTGGGCGAGGACGACGATACAGAGATAACCGCGCCCCAACCCTCCGACGCGGGCCTGCCCTATGCCGATCCCGCCAGTTTTTCCGCCGCCCGGATCGTCGCGTTGAAAGGCAGCAGGATCGATTGGTGCCGGTTGCCGAAGGCTCGCGCGGGTTCAAGCAATCGAAACTCCGACCAGTCTCCCTCCGGTGGCGGGCCGCCTTTTTTCAGCATGGCGCGCATCTGGTCGCGGACCCGGCGCACCTCGTCCACGGTCTTGCCGATGATCACATGGCCAAAGATCGAAGCCGACGCGCTGCCGAGGGCGCAGGCCTCCACCTCCTGGCCATAATCGGTGATCACGCCATCGCGCAGGGTGAGATCCACGGTGACTTCGCTGCCGCAGGAGCGCGAGACGACCTTGGCGCTGGTATCGGCGTCGGCGAGCCGCGTGTTGCGCGCGATCTCGCCGGCATAGGCCAGCAGTTGATCCTGATAGACATCATCCAGCGCCGTCATGGGGTCACCACCCGGTCCTCACGCTTTGCTACCCCGCCCCGTCGAGCGCCATGGTTGCCCGCTTTTTGATCGCCGTCACCATCGCGCCGAGCCCGTTCTTGCGGGTTGGGGAGAGATGCGTTTCCAGCCCGATCTCGGCGATGAAATCAGGCTCGGTATCCAGGATCTCGCGCGGGGTCCGGTTCGAGTAGATCCGCAGCAGGACCGCGACCAGGCCGGAGACGATCGCCGCGTCGCTGATCGCGCGGAAGATCAGCCGGTCGCCGACCGCCTCGCCGACGAACCAGACCTGGCTCTGGCATCCCTTGAGCTTGAACTCATCGCGGATGAATTCCTCGGGCATGTCGGGGAGTTTGCGGCCGAGATCGATCAGATACTGATAGCGATCCATCCAGTCGTCGAAGAAACTGAACTCGGCGATCAAATCCTCTTGCTCCTCGCTGATCGAGGCATCGGGGGGCGCGATTTCTTCGGTCATGGACATAGTGTCTCGACTGGCGAGTTGAACGATTTTTCAATCCAGCAGGTGGGCCGGAGCGCGGGTTTTGTCAATCCTCAGAACGCCGCGCCGCGGGCGCCTACCGGCCATAGCGTCTCGACGACGCCGCCGCGCACCCCGACATACCAGTCGTGCAGATTGACGGTCGGGTCGCAATGGCTCGGGATCAGCCGGACCTTGTCCCCGAGCTTGATATCCGGCGCGCCGGGGCCGAGGACCAGACTTCCATGCTCGTCCGAGGCGCCGGAATAGGTCACATCCGCCAGATCGGCGATCCTCGGCAGGCCCGAGTCGATGGACGCCGCCTTGTGTCCGGCATCCAGGACCGCGCGGTCCTTCGCCGGGTGGCTCATCACGGTGGCCAGCACGAACAGGCTTTGCCGGAAGGTGTCGAAAAACTCACCCTCCTCGCCGAGATTGAGCGCGTAATCGGCGTCCATGAAGCAATAGGAGCCGGCCTGGAGCTCATTCCAGATGCCAGAGCCCGCCTCGAACTGAAAAGTGCCGGTGCCGGCGCCGGTAACCAGACGACAGGCGAGGCCGGCAGCGGAGAGCTGATCCACCGTCTCCTTGACCAGGGCGCCGGCCTTGTCGATCGCCACCTTGCGCTCGCCGTGGCCGCGAATATGTTGGGCGCGGCCCTGATAGGCCTGCAAGCCGCCGAAGGAGAGATTGGACGCCGCGTCGATCCGCTTGGCCAGCTCGACCGCCGCCTTGCCCGGCACGACACCACAGCGACCGGCGCCGATATCGATCTCGACCAGAACCTCGATCTTGGCGCCGAAGCGTTGGGCGGCGGCGTTGATATCCTCGACATTCCCCGCGTCGTCAACGCAAACCCCGATCCGCGCCTGCTTGGCCAGGGCCGCCAGGCGGTTGAGCTTACGGGTGCCGACAATCTGGTTGGAGACCAGCACGTCTTGAATTCCGCCCGCGACCAGCACCTCGGCCTCGCCGACTTTCTGACAGCATTGACCGACCGCGCCAGCGGCGATCTGACGGCGCGCCACATCGGCGGATTTATGGGTCTTGGCGTGCGGGCGATGGTTGACGCCAAAGGACGCGACCATCTTGGCCATCAGGGCGACATTATGCTCGAACGCGTCCAGATCAACCAGAAGCGCCGGCGTGTCGACGTCGTCCGCCGCCATGCCGATTTCCGCGGGGGGCCGTATCGTCATCACATCATCTCCATCACGTGGGTATTTCCATTATTCTGGCCCGAAGGCCGCCAATACTTGTTCCGCGGCCAGGCCCGGGGTCATCCGGTCCTCGGCGACGGCGCGTTCCACTTCCGCCACCACATCCTTGACCGCCGGATGTCCGTCGAGGCTTAGCATAAGCCGGTCGCGGATCGTCGACCACATCCAACGTACCCGCTGATCACGCCGCTTGGCATCGAATTCTCCGGACCCGCCAAGCGCGATCCGGTGTTCGCGGATCTGCTCCCAGATCTCCGGCAAGCCATCCCCGGTTAGCGCGCTGCAGGTCTGCACCGGCGGGCGCCAGTTCGGGCTCGCCGGTTTCATGATTTCCAACGCGCGCCGATAATCCGCCGCCGCCCGGCGCGCCGGCGGCGCCATGTCGCCGTCGGCCTTGTTGACCGCGATCATGTCGGCGATCTCGAGAATACCCTTCTTGATACCCTGCAGCTCATCCCCCGCGCCCGGCAGCATCAAGGCCAGAAAGAAGTCGACCATCTCGGCCACCGTGGTCTCGGATTGGCCGACGCCAACGGTCTCCACCAGCACCACGTCGAACCCGGCGGCCTCGCAGATGATCATGCTCTCCCGCGTCGCCCGCGCCACGCCGCCCAGGGTGCCGGAGGTCGGCGAGGGTCGGATGAAGGCGTTCGGATCGCGTCCCAGCTCCTGCATTCTCGTCTTGTCGCCAAGGATCGAACCACCGGTGCGCGAACTGGTCGGATCGACCGCCAGCACCGCGATCCGATGCCCGGTGGCGGTCAACTGGCGCCCGAAAGCCTCGATGAAGCTGCTTTTGCCGACACCGGGCACGCCGGTGATCCCGACCCGCGTCGCCTTGCCCGAATGCGGGAGCAACGCGTTCAGAACCGCGTCGGCGGTCTCGCGATGCCTGGGATGGCGGCTCTCGACCAGGGTTATCGCCCGCGATAACAGCGCCAAATCGCCGGACAGCACGCCTTTTATATAGTCTTCGGGCGTGGTTTGGCTTGGACGCGGGGTCATGTGTGGTGCCACTCGTTCACCCTAAATTTTACGTCGTCCTCGCGAATGCGGGGACCTAGCAAAAACGGTCAAGACAAACACCGTCTTCAACCCACAAGAGGTCCCCGCATTCGCGAGGACGACGGTTCAGGTTAACCCGCGTGCCCAAGCGCCTCGCCCAGTTTGGCCAAGAGGTCCTGCGCGGCATCGGCGATCACCGTTCCCGGCGGGAAGATGGCCGTCGCGCCGGCCTCGTAGAGCGCATCGAAATCCTGAGGCGGCACCACGCCGCCGACGACGATCATGATGTCCTCGCGGCCGAGCTTGGCGAGATGGTCCCGCAGCTCCGGCACCAGGGTGAGATGCCCCGCGGCAAGGGAGCTGGCGCCAATGATATGCACGTCGTTCTCGACCGCCTGACGCGCGGCCTCTTCCGGGGTCTGGAACAGCGGGCCGATATCCACGTCGAAGCCGAGATCCGCGAAAGCGCTGGCGATCACCTTTTGGCCGCGGTCATGGCCGTCCTGGCCCATCTTGGCGATCAGGATACGCGGGCGACGGCCCTCGGCGGCCTCGAACGCCTCGACGCGTTCCAAGACCTTGGCCGCGGCCCCGGTCTCGGTTCCAAGTTCGCCGCCATACACACCAGACACCGTTTTCGTCTCCGCGACATGCCGGCCCCAGATCTTCTCCAGGGCGTCCGAAATCTCACCAACCGTGGCCTTGGCCCTGGCCGCCTCGACGCCAAGGGCCAGCAGATTACCCTCGCCGGTTTCCGCCGCCTTGGTCAGGGCGTCGAGCGCCGCCGACACCGCGGCCGGATCCCGCTCGGCCCGCAACCGCGCCAGCTTGTCCAATTGCTGGCGGCGGACCGAGGCGTTGTCGACCTTCAGAACATCGACCAGTTCGGGATTTTCGACCCGATGCTTGTTCACGCCGACAATGGTCTGGCGCCCGGAATCGATCCGCGCCTGGGTACGCGCCGCGGCCTCCTCGATACGCATCTTCGGGATACCGGCCTCGATCGCCTTGGCCATGCCGCCAAAGCCCTCGACCTCCTCGATATGCGCCAAGGCCTTGGCGGCGAGGTCATGGGTCAGACGCTCGACATAGTAGCTGCCGCCCCAGGGATCGATCACGTCGCAGGTCCCGGTCTCCTGCTGGATCAGGAGTTGGGTGTTGCGGGCGATCCGGGCACTGAAATCGGTCGGCAGGGCCAGCGCCTCGTCCAAGGCGTTGGTGTGCAGCGACTGGGTATGGCCGTGGGTCGCCGCCAGCGCCTCGACACAGGTGCGGGTGACGTTGTTGAAGACATCCTGGGCGGTCAGGCTCCATCCGCTGGTCTGACAATGGGTACGCAGCGAGAGCGACCGCGGGTCCTTGGCGCCGAGTTGCTTCATCAGCCGCGCCCAAATCAGCCGGGCCGCCCGCATCTTGGCGACCTCCATGAAGAAATTCATGCCGATCGCCCAGAAGAACGACAGACGCGGCGCGAAGGAGTCGATCTCCATGCCCGCCGCCATCCCGGCGCGGGCGTACTCGACACCATCGGCGATGGTATAGGCGAGCTCCAGATCCGCCGTCGCGCCGGCTTCCTGCATGTGATAGCCGGAAATGCTGATCGAGTTGAACCGGGGCATCTCCTTGGAAGTATAGGCGAAGATGTCCGAGATGATCCGCATCGACGGCGTCGGCGGGTAGATATAGGTGTTGCGGACCATGAACTCTTTCAGAATATCGTTCTGAATGGTCCCCGACAGCTTGGATCGCTCGACGCCCTGCTCCTCCGCCGCGACGATATAGAGCGCCAGCACCGGCAAGACCGCGCCATTCATGGTCATCGACACGCTCATCTCGTCGAGCGGGATACCGTCGAACAATTGACGCATGTCGTAGATCGAGTCGATGGCGACACCAGCCATGCCGACGTCACCGGCGACCCTGGGATGATCGGAGTCATAGCCCCGGTGGGTCGCGAGGTCGAAGGCGACGGACAGGCCCTTCTGTCCAGCCGCGAGATTGCGTCGATAGAAGGCGTTCGATTCCTCGGCTGTCGAGAAGCCGGCATATTGCCGGATCGTCCAGGGCCGGGTCGCGTACATGGTCGGGTAAGGCCCCCGAACATAAGGCGCGACACCGGGCCAACCGTTCAGAAAATCCAGCCCCTCGGTATCCTCGGCGGTGTAGAGCGGCTTGACCTCAATTCCCTCGGGGGTCGTCCAAGCCTCGGGTTGCTGATCCAAATCGGCGCCGACAATCGGTGCCGCGTTCGAGACACCATCAAAGGCAATCGTGGTGAAGTCAGGTATCGCGCTCATCACTCGATCATCCCTATCTCGCCGGCCATGGCCCGTAGCGTCGCCAGCATATCGTCGCCGGCATGGATAAAGGTATCGATCCCGGCGGCCCGTAGCGCGGCTTCCGCGTCACCTGGTCGTCCCGCTAGGACAACGACCTTCGCGCCAGCCTCCTTCAAGGCTCGGGCGCAGGCCTCGGCCTGGGTCGCGTATAGCGTATCAGAAGAGCAGATCACCGCAAGATCACCGCCCGCCGCTTGATAAGCCGCCGCGATCGCCTCGACGTCGGTTTCCGCCTCGCGCGCATCGATGCCGCCCGAGGCCAGATAGCTTTTGGCGAAGACCGAGCGCGCGGTGTAATCGGCGGGCGTGCCAATCTGGGCAAGAAACCCCGTCGGGCGTCGCCCGGACCGCTCCAGGACCGCGTCGCTTGCATCGCGGAGCATCTCGAACGCCTCGCCGAAGCGATGGCGGTTAAGCGCGGGGGCTTGCGTCGCCGCACCCGCCAATGGCTTGCTCAGCGCCGTAATGCTCGCGCCGTCCGAAGCCGCGGCAATCAGACCGTCGATATCCGGCGCGTCGGGTACCGATATCTCGTCCGCGGCCCTGGCCGCCTCGACAATCTCTTCGAGAACCGCTCTGTCCGGCTCGACCACCTGACCCGGTTCCTCTTCCAGGTTCGGAAAGCTCGAGACCCCGGTCAACTCGTCCCGACGCCGCGCGAGATTGCGTTCCCGTCCCGCCCAACTCGTCGCCAGGGTATCGGCGACGCGCCCCGACACCAGGGCGTCGGCCATGCCCCCGCCGGCCTCGATTTCCTGCATCAAGGTCCAAGCGCGGCGGGCGTATTCATCGGACAGACGCTCAACATAAAAAGATCCGCCCGCCGGATCGGCGACCTTGGCCAGAGATGATTCCTGAACCAGGATGGTTTGAATATTCCGGGCAACGCGCCGGGCCAACGGCTCTGAAACGCCGATCGCGTCCGTGTGACCGCGCACGGTAATGCAGTCGGCCCCGCCGACGCCGGCGGCGAAACAGGCGCAGGTGGCGCGCAACTGGTTGACCCAGACATCTCGCCGGCTCAGCGCCCGCGCCGCCGTCACCGCGCCGAGGGACATGGTCCCCGCATCGGTACTGGCGCCGCAAGCCTCGGTAATCCGCGCCCAGAGCCGCCGCGCCGCCCGCAACTTGGCGATGGTCTGAAACACCTCGGTGCCGACCGACAGAGTGAAACCAATCTGCCGGCAGGCATCGTCGACGCTCATCCCGGCCCCGGTCATCGCGCGCAGATAAGCCAGCGCCGTGGCCATCGCATACGCGAGATCCTGGGTCTCGGTCGCGCCGGCGTCGTGATGGATGCTGGTGTCGATCCAGACGGTGCGCATCCGAGGCGCGTTTTGGCTGGTCCAGGACGCGAGCGCCATGAGGGCCGCCATCTGTTTTTCAAGCGGCCCGGGAAGACTCCCTGTCTCGGCCAACGCACCAAGCGGGTCCGCGCCGAAGGTTCCGGACAGGTCGCTCGGCGCGACACCCCTGCGTTCGGCGACCGCCAGCAGAGCCCCGGCGCTGGCCAGAAACGCCGCTCCGGGCTGTAGCGCGACAGCGGTGCGCGTCAGATCAATCTCGGCGAGCGCGGTCTCGAGGTCGTTCGCCCGCCGCATTACCAACCCGTCGGTCTCGAACCCGTCCCCGCCCCGGCGCGCCGCGCCATCCAGCCGGATCGCGACGGATGTCGCGCCGCCATTGAGATCGGCCTTGATATCCGCGTTGACTCCAGACGGCTCGGCCCGCGCGTGCACCTGACGAATGTCCCAGCCGGTACTGTTCCTGGAAAGCGACCCCAGCGCCCGGGCCGGCGATGGATTGCCGGTCTCGGGCCGATAAAGCGCTTCGACGGTCACGCCTTCATAGGTTGATTTGCCGAGCGCCTTGTCGATCGGACGCCCTTTAAGGGCTTTTTCGACAAGCGCTGTCCAGTCCTCGCGGCTGGCGTTCTCGAAGCCTTCGGCGAGCGGGAGTATTGGTGTGTTTGATGCATCTTCCATGGCCGGAATTCCTAATCTCGCGGCCCTGGAAAGGCAAGAGACACGGCAGCCGACCGCTCGCCCTACTCCGCCGGTTGCGGCTGAACCCGGCGCTGGGCCGGCAGCAGACCGATCGCCGCCAGCACGATGCCGCCCATTACCGTCATGATCAGGAAGAGCTGGGAGAACCCACCCGCGCCGTGAATATAGGCGATCGCCGGTATCGCCGCCGTCGAGGCTCCGAAGGTGATCAAGTAGATGAACGCATAGATCCGCGAGCGCAGATGCGCCGGCGCGTTGCGCCCGACAATCGTATCGGCGATCGGCAAGCTGGCGTAGACAAGCAGCATCATCACCGCGCCGGCGAACATCACCGCCACCCCTTCGGCGCTGATCACCCAGAACATGGCCGCGGTCTCGGCGGCGACCACCAGCGCGAACACCGCCTTGATGGAGAACCGGTCGATCAGGCCACCGACCACCAATTGGCCGATCCCGGCGATGATATAGACGCCGAAGGCCAGAAAGCCGACCGTCGCCGCGCTATCGGCCAGGTCGCCCAGACGCTCGTCAAAGAGTTTCGGCAGCGAGACGATCGCGGCATTGAAGGTAAAGCCAGTCAGCACCGTCATCAGCGAGATGATCACGATCACCCGCTTCCAATCCACCGGCGCCGCGGCCGCCGGTTTCGAGGGGTCGACATCCATCACGTCGATCTCCTCGGGCCGGGTCAGTTTCAGCCACAACAGGCCAAAGCCGATACATATCGCGCCCGGCACATAGAAGGCCGCCTGCCAGCCGAATTGATTGGCCAGGAGCCCGGCGACGATCGCCGAGAACGCAACGCCGACATTGCCCCAAACCCCGTTCAGCGCCAGCCGCTTGCCGAGATTCTCCGGCGCCCCACCCGCCAGGATCGCGACACCGACGGGGTGATAGATCGAGGCGAAAACCCCAAGCGCCATCAGCGCGCCGGCGATCTGCCAATAGGATTGAGCGACGGCCGTCAGGAAACAGGCTAGGCCCGAGCCAAAGTAATAGACCGCCATCATGCCACGCCGGCTCCAGCGGTCGGCGAGCCAGCCCGCCGGCATCGAGCCGAGCCCGAAAGCCAGCCAGCTTCCGGTGGTTAGGATCAGCAACGGGCCGTAATCCGCCGCGAGCTCGCTGGTCGGCAGGCCGAAGATCTCGGGCACCTGACCGAATTTCTCGGCGAAACCACCGCCGGCCAGGGCCGCCACCGCCGGGAACAGCAACATCAACAGATGCACCAGCCCATGGCCGAAATTGATCATCAGCATTCGCGCGAGCGGCATGGTCAAAGCTCCTTCGAGCGAGGTTAATCGTCGCCCGCGCCCATCGGCTCCGGGGTCGACGGGCGCCCGCCGGGCAACGCGGCCACGGTCAGAGTGATCACCGCCGCCGCGATCGCCGCGTAGGTGAACATCGTCGGGAAACCGCCATAGGACTCGTACATGATCGAAATCGACGGCACCGCCGCCGCCGAAACGGTGAAGGACAGGACGTATTTTATCGAATAGATCCGTCCGCGCCAGGCATCCGGCGTGTAGCGCGCGATCAGCGTGTCATTGATCGGGATCTGGCCGAACACCAGGACCATGACGAATACCGCGATCACCACCATCGCCCAGCCCGACGCCGACACCGCGAGATAGAGCGTGATCGCCTGTCCGGCCACCAGGGCCAGGAAGATCGGCTTGATCGAGTATTTATCGATCGCCCGGCCGACCACCACCTGGGTGAAGGCGGCGGACGCGTACACGATCGAGGCAATCGCCCCGACCTCGGTCGCGGTAAGCGAAAAATCCACCAGCCGGTCGTCCAGGACCTTGGGCAGGGAGACCGTCATGGCGTTGAAGATGAAGCCGCCGATGGTGGTCGTGACCAGCACGACGATGAGCACGCGCTTCCAATCGATGGACGGGCCGACGGGTTTTTTCTTGGCCCCGCCGCCCTCGACCTGGGTCGCCCGCACCACCCGCATCCAGCCGAGACCGAGCATGATGGAAATCGCGCCGACCAACAGAAAAGCCTCGCGCCAACCAGCGAAGTCGGCGAAGACGCCAATCGCCAAGGCCGAGGCCGCGACACCCATATTGCCCCAGACACCGTTGACGCCGAGACGCCGGCCCACTTCGCCGCCGCCTTGGGAAACCATCGCCAGTCCCACGGGGTGATAGATCGCCGCGAACATACCCACCAGGGTCAGCGCCGCCACGATCTGCCAGCGCTCCTGCGTGAGACCAGTCAGGATCATCGCGCAGCCGATGCCGATGAAAAACACCGTCATCATGAACTCACGGCTGAACCGGTCCGCGAGCCAACCCATCGGCAGGGAGAACACGCCGAAGGCGATGAAACTGCCGGTCGCCAGCGTCAGCAGCTCGCCATAGCTCGCGCCGAACTCCACCGCCGCCAGAGCCGCGACGGCGGGGAACATCAACATGAACAAATGATCGATCGCGTGACCGATGTTGAGAAACAGAAAACGCGAATACGGCATGCGACCCTCGCCCCGGAATCTGGCACCTTGAGTGGATTATAGTTGCACGGGCCTGGATTTCTGTCTCACGATATATCGACAGATGATACCGCGAAACAGACAAACCCGGGTTGACTACAGAGCCGCCGAGAAGCGGATGGCGTCACCGCGCGCCATCGTCGGCTTCACCGCCGACTACGAGGCAGGCGACACAACGGGAATGCATAGCCACGACCGCGCTCAGCTCGTGCATGGAGAGACCGGCGTCATGACGGTGCGCACCCATCGCGGCACCTGGCTGGTTCCGCCGGGTTTCGCGGTCTGGGTTCCCGCGACCATGGAGCATCAAGTCAGCGCCATCTCGGCGCTTCGCATGGCGACACTCTACGTCCGAGGCGATGCCGAAGTGCCGGTCCCATCCGATTGCGTGGTGGTCTCGGTCCCCGTGCTGGCCAGGGAGTTGATCCTGCGAGCGGTAACCCTGCCCGACGCCTATCCCGACGCGGGCCCCGAGGACCGACTGATCGGGGTTCTGCGCGACGAGTTGGGGGATCTGGAGCCGGCGCCCCTGCATCTTCCCCTGCCGCTGGACAAACGCGCCCGCGCGGTTACGGACCGTCTGATTGAAAGCCCCGCCGATGCCCGCGAGCTGGAGGATTGGGGAAGGACCGTCGGCGCCAGTGGCCGCACGCTCGCCCGCCTGTTCACCGCCGAGACCGGTCTCAGTTTCGGACGCTGGCGACGGAAACGGCGCTTGTTGGCGGCCCTGGAGCGCCTTGCCGCCGGCGCCCAGGTCACGACGGTGGCGCTGGACCTCGGCTATCGCGGCCCCAGCGCCTTCATCGCCATGTTCCGGCGCGAACTTGGGGAAACGCCGGGACGATATCTGGCGGAGAACCTACCAAAGTCAGGAAATCGAGCACAATAAAGCGCCTGACTTTCGTACACGTAATCATTCATTATTCGCGTGTTTTGCCATCGCCTAATGATCCACTCGGAAACACAAATTAATTTGGATCGATCCTTGACGACACGATACGCTTCTCGGCAACGGAACGTCGGTCGCGGGAGAAATCAAGATGGCATGGCTTTGTCCGAGCGTGAAAGCATCCAAACCTTCCGGGACGGAGGACACGTTCTATTATCGATATGTGGACACGCCTCAACTGTCCTATGCCAAATGGCGTGACGACAGCGGCGAGCTCATCGGCACTTTCCCCGAAAAGCCACGCCACAAAGTCGCGGTCATCGGCGCGGGACTTGGCGGGCTCGCCGCCGCGTATGAGTTGTTGAAATGCGGCGTCGAGGTAACCGTGATCGAGGCGTCCGGGCGAACCGGGGGGCGCCTGTACAGCAAGCGTTTCGAAGACGGCAAGCCGGAGATCGCGGAGCTTGGCGCGATGCGGTTCCCGCCATCGGAAGAGTTGCTGTTTCGGTATATCTCCCAGTTCGGAATCGAAACCAAGAACGACTTTCCCGACCCGGGAACGGTGCCGACGCTTATTGGCTACAAGGACCGGCTTTACAATATGGACGGCTCAACCCCGCCCGCCGAGTTCGCGACGGTGCACGCGGGCTGGAACGCGTTGATGAGTGACGGCGCGACGGTGACCTACACCGATCCGAGCGGAATCCAGCAGACCGTGAAACTGGCCGCGCCCAACGACATC
>JADHLJ010000118.1 GCA_016780745.1 Alphaproteobacteria bacterium
CCGTATTTGTTCACGATGTCCAGCGGGTCCATCACATTGCCCTTGGACTTGGACATCTTCTGGCCCTTCTCGTCGCGGACCAGCGCGTGGATATAGACGGTGTGAAACGGCACGTCGTCCATGAAATGCATGCCCATCATCATCATCCGGGCGACCCAGAAAAAGATGATGTCGAAGCCGGTGACCAGCACATCGCCGGGGTAGTAGCGCGCCAGTTCCGGCGTTTTCTCCGGCCAACCGATGGTCGAAAACGGCCACAGGGCCGAGGAGAACCAGGTATCCAGCACATCGGCGTCGCGGGTCAGCGCGGTCTCCTCGCCGTAATGCGCGGCGGCGGCGGCTTTCGCGGTGGCCTCGTCCGCCTCGACGAACACCGTGCCGTCCGGGCCATACCATGCCGGGATCTGGTGACCCCACCACAATTGCCGCGAGATACACCAGGGCTGGATGTTCCGCATCCATTCGAAATAGGTGTTCTCCCAGTTCTTGGGCACGAATTTAGTGCGCCCGGTCTCAACCGCCTCGATGGCCGGCTTGGCCAGGGTCGCCGCGTCGCAATACCACTGGTCGGTCAACCAGGGCTCCAGCGGCGCGTTCGAGCGATCACCATGCGGGACCGAGTGAACCGTGTCCTCGATCTGGTCCAACAGGCCAAGCGCCTCGATATCGGCCACGACCTGCTTGCGGGCGGCATAGCGCTCCAGGCCGCGATAAGCCTCGGGCACGTTCTCGTTCAGATGTGCGTGCTGGTCCAGGATGTTGATCATCTCCAGACCGTGACGCCTGCCAACCTCGAAATCGTTGAAGTCATGGGCCGGCGTCATCTTGACCGCGCCGGTGCCTTTTTCCATGTCGCTGTATTCGTCGGCGACAATGGGGATACGGCGTCCGACCAGCGGCAGGATCGCGTGTTTGCCGACGAGATCGCGGTATCGGTCATCGTCGGGATGCACCGCGACGCCGGTATCGCCAAGCATGGTCTCGGGGCGGGTGGTCGCGACCGTGATGTAGCGGCCCTCCTCGCCCTCGACCGGGTATTTGAAATGCCAAAGCTTGCCCTTGACCTCGACCTGCTGCACCTCGAGATCGGAAATCGCGGTAAGAAGCTTCGGGTCCCAGTTTACCAGCCGCTTGTCGCGATAGATGAGCCCCTGGCGATAGAGCTCGACGAACACCTTGATGACCGCGGCCGAGAGCCCCTCATCCATCGTGAAGCGCTCACGCTCCCAATCCGCCGTGGCGCCGAGTGAGCGTAGCTGGTTCATGATCATGCCGCCGGACTCGGCCTTCCAGTCCCAGACGGTCTCGACGAACTTCTCGCGCCCGAGATCGCGTCGATCGACGCCCTTCTCGCCCAGTTGGCGCTCCACGACCATTTGGGTCGCGATGCCCGCATGGTCCATGCCCGGTTGCCAGAGCGCGTCGCGGCCCCGCTTGCGGGCATAGCGGATCAGAATGTCCTGAATCGTGAAGGTCAGCGCATGGCCAATATGCAGGCTACCGGTAACATTCGGCGGAGGCATCATGATCGTGTAGGGCGCGTCGCCGGAGGACGGATCGGCCCGAAACGCGCCCGCATCCTCCCAACGTTGATAGTATTTGGCCTCTAGCGAGGCGGGATCATAGGTTTTCTCGAGCATGATGCCTGGTCCAGCAATACGGGTGATCAAGGCCAGCTTAAACGCCGACCTAACCTAGGTGCGGTTTCTAAGGCAAAGCGCCCTGAATCGCCAGTCTCCAGCGGATCGGCCGACGCAACGCGTTCTTTCGACGCTTGCTACCAGGGATCGCGGCGCTGGGATTGCATGACCAAACGCTCGATTTCCTCGCGGACGAGGCGCTCGACCATCATGGGCAGATGCTGATCCAGCCATTCCTTCAACATCGGACGCATCAACTCCCGCGTCAGACGCTCAAGCGTGATCGCGCCGTTGCCGATGGGAAGTTCGTGATAATCCTCGTTCAGCTTCTCATTGAGACGACTGAAGGAATCCACGGTCTCTTGCGCCTGCGGTGGCGATACCAGGCCATCATCAAGTCGCGGGGGCGGGGCCGGCGCGGGAGGCGGTGGTGGCGGCGGCGGAGGCGGCGGAGGCGGCGGTGGCGGAGGAGCTTCCTCCTGGAATTTCTGCTGATCAAACAGAGGCTCGCTATCCGCCTCCATATCACTTAGGTCGAGGACGTCATCTTCGTCATCCTCGGGTTCCGGCTCGGGTTCTGGTTCTGGTTCCGGCTCGGGCTCTGGTTCCGGCTCGGGCTCGGGCTCGGGATCTGGGTCCGGCTCGGGTTCGGGAGCCGCCGCTTCTTCCGTTTCGGGTTCGGCCTCGTCACCATCCTCGGAAATAATGCGTCGGATGGACGCGAGGATTTCCTCCATTGATGGTTCTTGAGCGGTGTCGGTCATTAACCTGGCCCCAGGCCTACGAAATCTTTGTTAAGAGTAGCTTACAAGTTCGCGCCGCACCAGAATGCCGATACGCGCTCCCCCATCCTCCTACTCTCACGGCTGCTGGCCCGACACGTCGGTGCCATAAAAACGGTCCTCGACCTCGACGAAATGACGGTCATAGTCGTAGACCTCGACCGGCAATGTCAGCGAGGCCGCCGTCAGTCGACCGAGGGCCACGAGAAGTTGGTACGACGCGACAAAGGCATCGCGTTCGGCACGTACCAAACCGACCTGGGCATCCAGCAATTCCTGCTCGGCATCCAGAACATCAAGCACCGTGCGGGCGCCCACCGTCGCCTCCTGCTCGACGCCTTCCAGCGCGATCTGGGCCGAGTCAACTTCCGCCGCGAGCGAAGTGGCGCGCGCCACCGCCGTCGTCCAGGCCTCATAGGCCCGCGCGGAGGTATCCACAACCGCGCGCCGCGACGATTCAACGAGGATTCGCCTACGGTTCGCCTCTTCCTTCGCGGCTCTCACCCGCGCCGAAACCGCGCCGGCCTGGTAGAGCGGAATGGTAACCTGGGCCTCCAGGGACATGGTGGTCGACTCGTTGCTCGCGCCGCCCGTGTCCTGGGAATGGGCGGCTTGACCAACAAGATTTACCGACGGCAACAGCTCTCCCTGAACCTCGGCCACGCGCTCAATCGCGCTCAGTTCCTCGAACTTGGCGGTCACCAGGGAAAAGTTGTTTCCGGTGGCGAATTCGACGCTCTCCTCCAGACTTCCCGGCAATCCGGTTGGCGATTTCGGCTGGGCCAGGGTGCCCGGGACAATGCCGACGATCCGTTCGAAAACCACGCTGGTCGAAACCAGGTTGCCTTCGGCCTGGGTGCGGTCCGCCTGAGCGCGCGCGACACGCGACTCGGCCTGGGCCACGTCGGTTCTGGTCACCTCTCCGACCGCGAATCGGTCTCGGGTGGCCTCGAGCTGTTTCTGCAGACGCGCGAGGTTATTGATCTGAAGCTTGAGAACAGACTCGTCTCGCATGGTATCGACATAGGCCGTCGATGCATTCAGCAAGATGCCCTGCTCGGTGGTGAACATGCGCGCCCGTTCCGCTTGAACGTCACTTGTCGCCCGGCGCACCGCCGCGCTGGTCCGCCCGCCGCGGTACAGCGGCTGGGTCACCGTTAGGTTTCCCGTTCTCGGGATCGATCCGCGAGCCGAGCTCGAGGTATTGGTCCGACTGTCGACATAAGTGCCGCCCAGGGACAAGGTCGAGGATACGGTCGGGCGCCATCCGGCCTTGGCCTGTGGCACGCCCTCGTCGACGACCCGCAGATTAGCGCGCGCCGCCCGAAGATCCGGGTTGTTGGTGTAGGCCAGCGCCAGCGCCTCTTCCAAGGTCTGCGCGCCCGCGCCCGAAACGCCGGTGAAGACCAATCCCGCCCCAAGCAACACCGCCGTAAGCAGCCCGGATCTGACGCCCGTCGCCGCGGATTCCGTCATCTTAAAACGCTTGTTCATGATCACCCTGTCCTCGAACACCGGTCCTGGTGCGATTGTGGAGCGCCCGAGACATATCGGGCCTTGGTCTTCGGATTGGTTACCGCGTCCTAGGCTCAAAACACGAACCCCGCTTCCTTGGTCAGGCCCGGCAGCATCGGCGTGCTGGCGTCGAAAACGATACGACGGGAAACGCCCGAGCGGGTCTTCTCTATACTCACGGCCCGGCCAACGGCACCGTCCCCATCATACAGCACCGTCACCAGTCGCCCATTGTCCCCGAGCTGCGCGATCAGGCTATCGGGAACCGTGCCCACGCCGCCAGCGATCAAGATGAGGCTAAAGGGTTGTTGCTTGGCGAAGCCCTCGCTCAACGCGCCTTGAACGACCGCGGCATTGTCGAATTCCAGATCGGCCAATGTCTGGTTCGCGGCATCGACCATGGCCTGATCTTCCTCCACCGCGACAACGGTCGAGACAAGCCTGGAAAGGATCGCGGTGGAATAGCCGGTGCAGCAGCCGATATCGAGCGCCACGTCGCTTTCATCCGGCAACGCATCCTGAAGCAAACGCGCGAGAATCATCGGCTCGATAAGATGGCGGCCACCGCCAACATGCAGATCCTCGTCGGCATACGCGATACCCTCGAGGGGCTTCGGCACGAAGCGCTCTCTCGGCACCACATCGAACGCGTCCAAGATTCTAGGATCAGTCACCTTATTGGCGCGAATCTGATTCTCGATCATGTTGTGACGCGCGGCTTTATAATCACTCATTTTCCGCCAATCCCGATCGCTGGCCCGGTCGCCGTCCGGATAGCCGACATTACCGCCAACCTTATACCCGACAAAAGGTTATACTCAGCCCAATCGCGGACATCAATGCGGCGGAACGCCAAGGCGCAACGATCATATGGAAAGCGGGACGAATTCGCGCCCACCAGACGGTTTCGCGCATGCGGCGGCATTATCCATTTTGACATTTCACGCCCCAGACGTAGCCATGGACCGCGACTCGGAGGCCTGGAGTGCGCTGAAACGCGCTTCATCTCGCGATCACGCGGTCGCGGCGGAACATCATTTGGACATTTCTGAAAAACCCTTGGAGGCCCGGGCCGGAATCGAACCGACGTGCAAGGATTTGCAGTCCTCTGCATAACCACTCTGCCACCGGGCCTTGGGGTTGCGGTTACTAGCGTTTCCCGCACGTCCGCGCAAGCGTAAACCGCGTTCGAGACCATGGCCAGAATGCCTTGGATCAAGCTCTCTCGTACATGAAGCGATGGCCGGTCGGGCCGGCCCGCGCGAGGCGCGAAAACAATTCTCGCGGGGGGCATGAAAGAATTTGCACGCCCCAAAGTCGGTTGCTATATACGGCCACGCTGAAGCGATGGATGTCGCTCTTGATCCCCGGTAGCTCAGCGGTAGAGCAGGAGATTGTTAATCTCTTGGTCGGCGGTTCGAATCCGTCCCGGGGAGCCAATAACTCAAGGACTTGGGCCCAGCGCCCAAGTCCTTGTTTCAATTCAGCGGCCCGCATCGTGCCGTCAACCATGAATCAGCGAGAGCTTATGGCCGGCACGGAGCCGCGCGGCGCTATCGGCGACCGCATGTGGGTCAAGCGCCGCGCGGTTCGGAGTGAATTGTGAATGGGTCTCGACTTTGGCTAATTGGAGTACATTCCACGGAAGGCTCTCTATCGCTTCACGATTGCGAGCAGGCCCATCGTCCGTCAGACAAGCAACCATTCGCCAGGTGAGCGATTCGCGAACCAGTCCGTGGCTTCATCGGCATCGCCTACGGATGTGACGGTTGGGGCGTCGTATTCCAGAGGGCCTGAAGCGATAACCTTCCCGCCGGAGATTAGATCGACCTGTACTTGCGAGGCCCGCGACGACGTCACGCCGACGAGGGTAAGGCCCGAGCCGTCGGCGAGGTTCACCACCAGATTTCCATCCACGTCGGCGGTAACATACCGCGTTAAGTCGCCGATCGAGCCTATGTCGGTACCTTCAACGATCACCTGGACGCGATCACCCTCGGTGATGGAATAGTCCAACACCCGGTCGGAGCCGTCGCCGACACCGAATCTGAAGGCATCCGCGCCGTCGCCACCTTGCAGGGTGTCCGACCCTCGCCCGCCTTCCAAGGTATCGTTGTCTAGGTTCCCGAACAGGATATCGTCGCCAAGATTGCCAAGGAGATTGTCCGCTCCCCGGCCTCCATAAACGTGATCGGATCCGTCGCCACCATACAACGTATCGGCGTCGCGATTGCCGTAGAGGTGATCCGCCCCGGCATTGCCATAAACGATGTCGCTACTCTGGCCACCGAACAAGGTGTCGTCATCGGAATTGCCGTACAGATGATCGGTCCCCGCGTTGCCGTAGACGATGTCGCTGCTTTGACTGCCAAACAGGGTGTCATCGTCGGAATTGCCGTACAGGTGATCGGTCCCCGCGTTGCCGTAGACGATGTCGCTGCTCTGACCGCCAAACAGGGTGTCATCGTCGGAATTGCCGTACAGGTGATCGGTGCCTGCATTGCCGTAGAGGAGGTCATTGTTCTGCCCACCGAACAGTGAGTCGTTGTCCGCGCCTCCGGATATGAAGTCGTTGCCATTGTTGCCGTAGAGAATATCGTCGCCGCCCAGGGAGCCGATCGTGTCGTCACCGCCGCCACCGGCCAACGTATCGTCATCTTCGCCCAGGGTTATGCTCTGGACGTTGTCATCACCGACCACGTAGTTGCGACCCCCGCCCCCTCTAATCGTGGCGCTGCCGTTGATGGTCGCGAACTCGATATTGTCGAGCTGAAACACCATTCCCGCCGGGACCCCACGCAGGTCGAGGACGAAGGCCTCCTGACTACCAGCAGTGCCGGTACCGGCGCCGGAAATCACGATTGGATCGCCAGGCGTCGCCCCATCGGCGACGGTTGGCGTCAATGTTCTGACGTCGAGCAAGGTTCCTGTCGGCAGCCCGGCGGAGAAATCCTGCATCGCCGCGATCTGGCGCTGCCCCGAGGCTCCGGAATTTACGTTTTGAACGGAAGTTGAAAAATCCGTAAAGGCGTTATCGGGGGCTTGCGGACTGGTTGCGCCACTCACCTGAAGCGATACGTTGCCAGGCAGCACCGCCGAAACCCCGGACTGCCCATTTCCACCCGGGATCAGGGTCGCGGCCCCGGACTGACCTCCGGTGTTAGCGATGGTTTGGATGGAAAGCGGCTGTCCGGACGGAGACGTGCCCGGGTTCGGACTATTGGTAACGCCCACGTTAGCCGGCGCCGAAGGTGGCGCCGGACCGGAAGAGCCGCCCCCTCCCGGGCCACCATTGGAGGACGGCGGTGACGGTGGAGGAGATGCCGGCGCAACGAGTCCGATTGTCGTGTTGGTTCCGTCATGGCTCGCCGAGAATGTGCCCGAACTCGCCGAAATGCCGGTCAGGGACGGAGTCCCCGCGCCCGTCGCGTTCGTGGCGCTCGCCGCTTGGCCGTTCAACGCGGAAAGGTTGCTGCCTTCGACGACGATCGTATCGCCAATCGCGAAGTCCGCGACCGTGTCTCCCGCGAGATCGCTCGTCGTTCCGCGGATCACGTCTGACCCGGCACCGCCGAACAATGTGTCGGTACCGGCGCCGCCCGAGAGCGTATCGGCACCAACACCCCCATCCAGAAAGTCCGCGCCAGAACCGCCGAGCAAGGCGTCGTCATCTGCGCCGCCACTCAAGGTGTCGCCGTCATCGCCGCCAGAGAGAGTATCGGCACCGACGCCGCCATCCAGGAAATCCGCGCCAGAACCGCCGGAGATCGAGTCAGTGCCCGCTCCACCGTCCAGGAAATCCGCGCCGCTACCGCCAACAAGAGAGTCCACGGCGTCGCCACCGCTTAACGTGTCGTTGCCATCGCCGCCAAAGAGTGAGTCCGAGCCGGCGCCACCGTCCAGAAAGTCAGCGCCGGGCTGGCCATCCAGGACATCGGCGCCCGCGCCGCCGCTTAGCGTGTCATTGCCGAGATTGCCGCGCAGGTCATCGGCACCGTCACCGCCATCCAGGAAGTCATCCGCCTTGCCGCCGCTCAACCTATCGTTTCCAGCGCCGCCCGTGATGGTTTGTGGGACTTCGAGGATGATAGTGGTGTCGCCCCCGTTAAAGGTGGCCGTAAAGTTTCCCGAAGCCGCGGAAACTCCCGAGAGGGTCAGGTTTCCGGAACCGGTCGCGATGGTGCCGCTTGCGGCTTGCCCGCTCAGCCCCGACAGATTGACCCCGCGCACGATGATCGCGTCGCCGCCACCGAAATCCGTGATCGTATCACCCGCGAGATCGGACGCGCTTCCCGCGAACTGAGAGTTTCCCGTTCCGCCGGTCAACGTGCCGTTGCCGGCGCCGCCAGAGAGCGTGTCGAGGCCCGCGCCGCCATCGAGAAAATCCGCCCCGGCGCCGCCGAAAAGCAGGTCGTCCCCATCCAAGGCGGTTATGGAATCAGGCCCGAAGGTTCCGGTGAGTGAATCGCTCCCGGCGGTGCCGGTGATTGTCTGAGGTTCGAGTAGGCCGATGGTCGTATTGCCGCCGCTGAAATTGGCCGTGAACGTCCCAGAACCAGCGGAGAACCCGGCAAAGGAAAGGTTACCCGTCCCAATCGCGATCGTGGCGCTGGCGGCTTGACCGTTCAGCGAGGACAGATCGCTCCCGAATACGACGACGCTATCGCCAACGCCAAAGTCGGAAATAGTGTCGCCCGCGAGGTCGACCTGGGCGCCGGAGAACACATCATTTCCAGCGCCGCCGCTGAGCGTGTCGTTGCCCGCCCCGCCGGACAGCGTGTCGACGCCCGCGCCGCCATCAAGAAAATCCGCCCCAGCGCCGCCGGCAAGCGTATCATTGCCCGCTCCGCCCACGAGAGAATCGTTGCCCGCGTCGCCGCCTAGGAAATCAACGCCATCGCCACCGCTGATCGTGTCGTCGTCCGCCCCGCCGTAAAGCGTGTCGCCTCCGGTTCCGCCATCAAGAAAATCGGCGCCGCCACCGCCGTAAAGCGTGTCGACATCCTGTCTGCCGTGGAGGGTATCGTTGCCATCGCCGCCATAAAGCAAGTCGGTGCTGGAAACCGTATCCGCGGCACTCCCCCCATCCAGGAAATCCGCGCCGGAACCGCCGGAAAGTGTATCGGCGCCGGCTCCACCATCGAGAAAATCAGCACCCGCGCCGCCGACAAGACCGTCATTCCCCGCGAGACCCGTTATTGAATCGGGTTCGCTGCCCCCGGTGAGACTATCGTTTCCGGCGGTTCCCGTAATGTTCGACATGACGATCCAGGTCTATTGAACCAAGGGCATCCTACGTTCGCGATCAGAACATACAAAATTTCCAACTCGATCACAATGCCACGTTAAATTAAAATAAAAACCTGAATTCCTACCAAAATACAATTATTTCAACCTATTATACTAAGAACATGGTCAATCTTCACCAACCCACTCATACGTTTTCGAAAGTCTGGGCACCCGAAACCTATTACCCCCAAGCCTATTACCCCCAAGCCTATTACCCCGAAGCCTATTACCCCGAAGCCCATAGCCCCAAAGCCTATAACCAAGGTTTACGCACGCGCGGCGGATACGCCAGCACCGGTGTTTCGACATCCAGGCTCAGGTTCGGATTGAAGGCCGGGTCGGCGAAGTTGTTGGTTCTCCAGCGAGCCTGCATCAGTTTGGCCTCGCGCGCGTGCTCCGCCGCCTGTTCCGGGGTGAAGTCCTTACCCCGGGTCGCCGATTCATGATGTCGCAGCCGCGCATAAGGCGTCCAAACCAGAGCGTGGCCGGCGTGCCGAATTCGAAGGCACAGATCGACATCGTTGAAATTGACCTTGAGATGCTCGGCATCGAAACCACCAACCGCCTCGAATACCTACCGTCTCAGCAACATGCAAGCGCCCGTGACCGCCTGGAAATTCTGCACCAGCTGGGCGCGCCGATGATAGCCGGCGGCCTTGGCGGGAAGATGTTTCTCGAAATGTCCGGCGACGCCGCCCGCCCCGATGATCACCCCCGCGTGCTGGAGGGTTTCGTTTGGATAGACCAGTTTGGCGCCAACCCCGGCGACGCCGGCACGCGCGACATGGCGGACCATCTCATCCAACCACCCTTCGTTGATCGGCTCCACGTCATCGTTAAGGAACAATAACAGCGGCCCCGAGGTCTCCGCCACCGCGCGGTTATTCAAGCGCGCGTAATTGAAGGCCCCGTCATCCCGCAGGACCTTGATACGAGGGTCGCGCCCCACCTTTTCGAGATAAGCCTGGGTTTCGGGCGCGCGGCTCCCGTTATCGACGATCAGTAATTCCCAGGCCTCGTAGCGGGTCCGTTGGGTCAATCCGTCGATGCATTTGGACAACAGCGCGACCTGATCGCGGGTCGGAACGATTATCGACACCAGCGGCGGAGGATCAGGCGTGGCATAGAGGATCCCATAGGTGTTCGACGCCATCCCCTCGCTTACCGTCGCCGCCTCCCCCAAGCGCTTCAGATGGTCCGCCACCACATGCACCCCGACCCGCGTCGTATAGGATTTGGCGTCGACCGCCTGGGCTACCGATGTCGGGCTGGAGCGCCAGTGATACAATATGAACGGAATATGCCGGATACGCGCCGGTCCGACCGCCTCGAGCACCCGCAGTATCAGGTCATGATCCTGAGCGCCGTCTACATCGAGGGTGAAGCCGCCGATTTGCTTCACGATGGCACGCCGAACCGCCAGCAGGTGGCCGATATAGTTTTGCGAGCGCAGCAGGTCTTTGTTGAAGGACGGCTTGAAATGCGGGCTGAAACGCCGGCCCCGCTCGTCCAACTTGTCCTCGTCGCTATACAGAAGGTCGACCTGGTCATTGCGCGTGATGCTTTCGGCGAACATGTAGAGCGCGTGCTCGGCCAGTACGTCGTCGTGATCGATGAGGGCGACGAACTCTCCCGACGCCAAGGCCAGGGCGGCGTTGCTGGCCGCCGCGATGCCGCTCGAGTTTTGACTTCGGACCAGTCGCACGGGATGACCCAGGGCTGCGAATTCCGCGACGATCGAGGCCACAACCTCGGTGCGCGAGCCGTCATCGGCGACGCAAAGCTCCCAATGTGGGTAAAGTTGATCGACGACAGACCGCACGGCCGCGCGGAAATAGTGCGGATCGGGGTCTCGCGCGGGCATGATCAAACTGAAAAGCGGCAACACCTCGGCTTTCCCCGTCGGGGTCAAGCTTTCGACCCGGGCACGGATCTTCACGCGATCTTCATCGCCGAGTACGTCGTACCGCGCGATCCAATCGGTATAGGCCTGTTGAGTAAGCCTTGGGTCCGAATTCAAGGGGATCAGTCGGGCCGGCTCGGCCTCCAGGCGGGTGGAACCGGGAAGCCGGTTCAATGTCGCCAATGCCTGCTCGTTAAAGGGATCCTTCGCGAGCGCGATAGTCAAGAACCGATGCGCGTCTTCATTCTGACCCAGATTGGCGGCGATTTGTCCGCGATAGACCCACGGCCGGATCGCGACGGGGCTGATCAAGCAAGCATATTGGTAGAGCCTGGCGGCGGCGACCGAGCGTCCGGTCATGGCAAGGCAAGTGCCGGCGGCAAGATTGGCGGTATAGGCATCCGGCTCCTGGACCAATGCCTCGCGGGCCAGATCCGCCGCCAGATCGGACCGCCCGAGATGGGTCGCGAACTTGGCGGCGTGAAAGGCCGGTAGATGGGGCAAGATCGGCGCGCGATTGGCCACCGGCTCGGAGGCGCGCAGCAAGTGCTCCCGCGTCCATTCAAACCCGTCGCCACGCCCGGCATTCTCGCTCGGCAGGAACGAGAGCTCCGGGACGGTGGTCTCGAGACTGAAGTTCGGGTTCCAAAACCGATCATGATGGATTTCGGCTTTCCAGCGGGTTGCGATCAGCCCGCCCTCGGCATTGCTCCGCGCAATACGATCGGAACGATGTTCCTTGCCGCGGCTAAGGGATTCAGCGTGGATAAGCCTGGCATAGGGCGTCCAGACCACATTGTAGCCCTGGCCCCGCACCTTAAGGCTTAGATCGAGGTCATTGTAGTTGACCGCCAGATACTCGGCATCCATACCGCCGACCGCGTGATAGACC
>JADHLJ010000119.1 GCA_016780745.1 Alphaproteobacteria bacterium
AACGCGTGCATCTGCGTGCGTGACGGGCCGAGATTGGACATGGTCCGGCCCAGCGTCCCACCCTCGAAGCGCAGGAGGTTCATGATCACGTCGTCGTATTTGTAGTCCGAACCCCGGGTCAGGATCTTGTTACCCATCCCCGTCACCTCGGTGACCTCCTGGCCGATCAGCCAGCGCATCAGATCGATCAGATGAATGCCGCCGCCATAAGTGACGCAGTAGAAATCCATCTTGCCGCGCCAACCCTCGGTCAGCTTCCAGAGGATCTGGTGGATGTAGTCACCCTCCATGGCAACGATCTCGCCGAAATCACCGGCGTCGATCCATTGCTTAAGCTCCTTGAAGCGGGGCGAGCGGCGCAGGATCAGGTTCGAGGTCATCAGCTTGCCGCTATCCTGCTGGGCACGCAGGAGACGCTCGGCGTCGGCGCGGTTCAGCGCGACGGGCTTTTCCAGCATCACGTGCTTGCCGTGCCGAAAGGCGCTGATCGCCTGCTCGACATGGTGGTCGTCATGGCTGGCGATGCTGACCACGTCGATATCGGGGTTTTCGGTGACACGTCGGTAATCCGCGTGGCGTCCGGCGACATCGTTGCGGTCGGCCACCTCGCGTAGCTTGTCGGGATCGACATCGCAGATATCCGTGACCTCGACACCGTCGATTGCGTTGTAGCCGAGCAGATGCTGCTCGCCGACACCCAGGCCGACGACACCGGCGCGCAATTGGGCGCTCATGGCCGGGCGCTCATGGCTGGTCCTCGTTGGCCGCCGCCGGCGGCTGGTCGTGGGGAGTCCAATGGAAGGTCACCATCTCCTCCGTTTTGGTAAAGCCGTTGGCGGCGTATATCGCCATCGATGCCTCGTTCGTCGTTTGAGTACCGACCCGCAGCACGGGGACCCGACCGGCATAGTGACGGATCGCCGCCTCGACAAGGGATTTGCCGATGCCGAGACCCTGAGCCTCTGGCGCGACGGCGATCAGATCGATCAGCGCCCAATCCTCGCCCTTGCGGCAGAGGTTAAATCCCATGACTTCACCGCGAAACTCCGCGATGAAGCTGGCATCTCCCCGCCCGGTCAGATTGTTGCGCGCCCAGGCCCGCTTGCTCTCGTCGGCGGCGGCGTTATCGAGCATCGGGTCGGCGTGGTAGCGGTCATGACTGAAACACCGCCCGGCGATCTCGGCGCAAGCCTCGGCGTCGCCGGCCCCGCCAAGCCGGATGCCTTCCGGCAAGGCCTCGCCATCGGCGGCGGTCAGCGGGCGCTCGAAACTCACCAGACGCTCGATCTCGCGAAAGCTCGTTATCTCCATGACATTCACCCAATCCGGGCGCACCCGGGCCGAGACCAGGATCGCGTCATCAGGGATATAGGCTTCCAGCAACGGGATCTGCACTACCTCCTCCAGTTCCGCGCGATAGACCGGGCCGCCGAGAATGTCGCTGTCGAAAGGTTGTGGGGTCATGGTGACCATGGCTACGCCACCACTGACGGGCTTGGGCGGGCGAAAGCGCGCAGGGTGTACTTACCGCTGGGCTCGCGAACCCGTTCCACCGACAAGACGTCAAATCCGGCGGCGCGGATCAGCAGCGCAATCGAGGCGGCGGAATAGGCGTCGAAATGCTCGACGAAGAACTCCTCGCGCTCCGGTCCGGCATCGGCCAGGGCGGCTTCGCCATCCGGCAATTCCACATAGACGGCGCCGCGCGATGTGAGAAACGCTGACGTGCGCGCCAGCATCTCCACCGGTTCGCGCACATGTTCCAGGACCTTGTTGAAGCTCACCAGATCAAAGCGCCTCCGCGCCTCGACGACCATGAAATCGCCGGTGAGGATATCGACACTGGCGAGTTCGGCGATCATCGCCGTTGCCGTCGGGTCCGGGTCCAACGCGGTACAATCCCAGCCGCTCTCGCGCATCCCCGCCGGGAACACGCCGAGGCCGCTGCCGACATCGAGACAGGAACGGGGCTCCCCCCAATCCATCGCCTCGGCGAATTCATTCATGCGGGCGATGCGCTGGCGGTTGTCGGATTGCTCGGGCGGTAGCCCCATGATCTTGGCGAAAGTGGCGCGCATTTTCTCGCCATAGGTCGCCTCGGCATAGGCGCCCTGATAGAGGCTCGCCTCGAGATCGAAGCCGTGCAGGTTGATCACATGGCCGCAGCGCCGACATTGCCAGAGGGTGCGGCGATAGGGCGATATTCCGAACACCGTCTCGCCCTCGGGCGGCGCGTCATAGGCGGCGATCCGGTCGTGATCACCGCCGCAGAACCGGCAGGACGGCGCGCTCTCGGTCATCGCGTCGTCCACTCCCAGTCATCAATCAGAAAGCCGGGGATCTTCCAGGTCTCTCCGTCGCGGCGCCAGATCGTCTGATCGCGAAAGCTCTCGGCGATCTCCCAGAACCAACTCTCCGGCTTGCCGACAAAGGCGCAGAACCGGGCGATATCATCGCTTGGGATTTGGAAGCCACCCTCGCGCAAGGTCTCGATCGCCTCGTCCCGGCTGGTCAGCCCGTAACGGATCTGGACCGAGAGGTTATCGAAGCTGCGCAGGATGCCGAACTTGTACCACTTCAAGAAGTGATGCAGCGCGATGAAGTGGCAGTCGATATCGGCGAAGCTCCACACGCCGGTTTTCAGATGCCCGGCCCCGCTTTCAAAGCCGTGCTCGCCCGAAATCCGGGCATTGTCGAACGAGTTCCACTTGAAGAACGAGCCGAGGAAGATCGACTTCGGCGCGAAAGCCTGGAAATCCTCGGCGGGCGGCAGGCGGTAGGCCGCGAGGTCGGTATCGCTAAGCCCCTCGGCGCCGATCCAATCCTCGCGGCTGGTCTGGTTGGTCACCCCGTGCTTGGCTATCCAATCGAGATCAAGCTCGGTCGCCAGTCGGTCGGCCTCGTCGCCGCCGAATTCAAGCTGGGGGTTCTCGCCCCAGACCACCAGGGGCACCCGCATCTGGACCGCCAGGCGTGTCGGAATGGCGAACAGCGCCATATGCATCGGAATCGCGGTGGCGCCCTTCCGCTCATAAGCGGCGATCATGAAGCGGCGCTCGACATCCGGGTTGATGGTGAAATCGATATGATCGATGCCGAGCTGTTCGACCATCCGCTCGACATTGCGCTGGCCGATCTCGGTGCGCCCCGGCGTGCGCCAGGTGACGCCCAGCACCTTGAGGCCGTGCTCCTGACAGGTGATTACCTGATACCAGCTATCCTTGCCACCACTGACCGGCACGATGCAGTCATAACCGCTGGAGCGAGCCTTGGCCTCGGCGACCACCGTGTCGAAAGCCCTCGCGCGGGCCGTCCAGTCGATATGCCGTTCCTTGTCGTCATGGCCCCGACAGCCGGAGCAGACCCCTTCTTCGTCCAGGAAGATTCCCGGGCGGGTGTCGGGCAGGATACAGCGCGCGCAGTACTTCAAGGCAGCCAGTCCCGGTGGTGTTCTAGGAACAGCTTCGAGGAGATGAAGCTGAACAGGTTCTTCGAGAAACTGTTATCCGCCATGCTACCATCGATGAAGCTTTCGATCGCCTCGCGTTTGACGATGTCGAAAATCGGACCGTCGGATAGCAATTGCTCGCGGGTATCGGGGTCGGACCGGTTGACCAGACTGTCGATCGGCGCGTTGAATCCGCGCTTGCGTTTGTCCAGGCGCACCGAATCGGCGACCACGCCCTCGCCGGACGCCCGCAGAAGATATTTCGCGTAACCGTCCTTGATAAGATGTTCGCCGGGCACCGAGAACATGAACTCGGCCAGGTTTCGGTCCAGATAGGGCGAGCGGTTCTCCACCGAGTAGCGCATGGAATTACGGTCATCTTCGTGCAGGATCACCGGCACCGTTTCGCGAAACAACTCGTTCTTCATCCGGTTGCGCAGCATGTTATCGCCGTAATGGGTTTCCTCGAACGCCTCGGTGAAGGGTTCGGTCAGCCATTGCTGGAACAACTCGGCGTTAAGATAGATGTGGCCGCGTTCGTTCGGCGTCTTGGCGAAGACCAACGGGTCTTGGAGCACCGGGTTCTGGACATAGGCGCCGTAGCTGCCGCGCCAATCCTCGACCAGGGTTGGAAACTCGGGCCGGCTACTCATCTCCGCCAGCCAAAACGCGTAGTGATCGTAGTAGCCGGTGAACAGCTCATCCGCGGCCGAGCCCGAGATCGCCACGCGATATCCGGCCTTGGAGATCGCTTCGGACAGGAAGGAATGCAGATAATAGGTCAGCGTCGCGATCGGCATGTCGTGATAGCCGACCAAATCGCGCATCCGCTCAAAAAATCCCTCGGTGCTGGTGTGCACCTTGTGGCTGGCGCATCCGAGGAAAGCGACCTGGGCGTCGATGTTGTCGAGTTCGTCATAGCGCTCGTCATCATCGATGATCGAGAACGCGTGCAGATCATGGCCGAAGCGTTTCACCGCCAATCCCGACAGCGTCGTCGAATCAATGCCGCCGGAAAGACAGAACGCCACCGGAACATCCGAGCGCAGCCGGATCTTCATCGCGGTTTCAAGCCGCTCGCGCGCGCCTTCCAGCGCTTGCTCCGCCGTCATCGCGGTCGGATTATGCGACAAGGTCCAATAGGCCTTGGGTTCGATCGGTCCTGGCCCTCGCAGCGCCACGTAATGCGCCGCCGGAACCTCCATGACATCCTTGAAATAGGTGCGGGGCTGTTTGTAGAGCGACTTATAGCCGTTCACCAGGAAGCGCTGGATCTGCTCAAGGTTCACATCCGGCTTGGCGCCGGCCAGGGCGGCCAGGAACTTGGGCTCGGAGCCGAAATACAAGGTGTCGCCGTAACGCCAGAGATAAAGCGGCTTCTCGCCGAAGCGGTCGCGGCACAGGATCACCCGGTCCTGGTGCCGGTCGATCAGCGCGAAGGCCCACATCCCCTCCATGCGATCCAGAGCATCCTCGCCCCATTCGCGCCAGGCCGCGAGCATCACCTCGGTATCGGCTTCGGTCCTGAAGGCATGGCCAAGAGCGCGCAGCTCCTCGCGCAGTTCAATGTAATTGTACAGCTCACCATTGCTGACGATCACCAGACCATCGCCATGAAACGGTTGCATAGCCCTGGGGTCGGGATCGATGATCGCCAGGCGGGCGAACAAAAGAGTAACGGTGCTGCCCGCCACCCGTTCGACATGCTTGGCGGTCCCGTCCGGGCCGCGCCGGCGCATCTGGTGCCAGGCGCGTTCGATCCGGTCGGGGGAAATCTCTCTTGGGCCGATGGCCCCGGCAATGCCACACATGGATGCGTTCTCTATCTACAGGGCTCTATCTATAAGGCCGAACGCCCAGGACCCGATTTCCGTTCAGGCCGGCTGCGGTCCCCTGGTTATCAGGCGCTGAAGTCGTCCTTCCGGAACAGTTCCCCGGCACCCACCGGCTTCGCGAGCTTGCGGCCCAGCACCTCGGCTTCCCGCCCTGGCGCGAATTGCTCGCCAGGCCTGATCCACATGATGTCCTCGGGACCAACCGCCTCGCCCGCTTGCAGATCCCGCGCCGCCGCGATCGATCGGCGAACCGGGACCTCGCTATCGCGTTCCACCTGACGCGGGTCGAGGTCGCCGGCGCCCATCAAGGTCTCGGCCTCGCGGATGGCTTTAACCAGATCCGCCATCATGGCCGGGTCGGCGGAAAGTTGATGGTCGCGGAAGTCGGAATAGTTCCGGTCGAGGGTGAAATGCTTCTCGATGACCCGGGCGCCCGCCCCGATCGCCAATGTCGCCGCCTGGGTGCCCAGCGTGTGGTCCGAATAGCCGATGGTCGCCACATCGCCGAAGCGCTTGGCGAGACGATGCACGGCGGCGAGGTTCGCGTCGCCCGGCTCGACCGGATAGGCGGACACACAATGCAATAGCGCCAATTCGGCCCCGTTCGGGCGTCCGGCGCGGGCTTTCTCGACCATCGACGCCGCCAGGGCGATTTCCTGCTCGTTCGCGAACCCGGTCGAGATGATCATCGGCTTGTCGGTACCGGCGACGAAGTCGATCAGCGGATAGAAGGTATTGTCCCCGGACGCGATTTTGAGAGCGTCGACGATGCCGTCGAGGAAAACCGCGCTTGGCATGTCCAGCGGCGTGGAGATGAACTTGATACCCGCGCCGCGTGCCCGTTCGGCGAGCGCCGCGAACTGGTCCTGGCTAAGCTCGAAACCCTTCATCCGCTCGAAGCGTTCGACCTGGGTCGGGGCGACGAATGTCTCGGTCTTGAAGGTCTGGAACTTGACCGCGTCGACCCCGGCCTCGGCGGCGCGGTCGACCATTTCGAGCGCGACGTCGAAGGATCCCTCGTGATTATTGCCGATCTCGGCGATGACGATGACTCGCTCGTCGCTGTCCAGATTTCCGATACGCATGATGCCTCCAAGGACCCGGTCCAACCCGGTCGCGAGCCCGCCTCTTATCCCGCATATTCTCGGGACCCGGAGCCTCGCGCCAAGGCCATGGCGATGCTGGTATCACTCCGCCGGGCAAAAATCAAAGAGCCCGCGCGATTGACATTTACCGGCGCCAAGCCTAAACGCGCGGCGATGCCCAACGTCCGCTCAATCAAGACTGATTAGTCGCCATGCCGGAAACCGCCATCGCCGTAATCGGGGTCGGATATGTCGGCCTGCCCCTCGCGCTTGCCCTGGGCCGGCATCATGGCGAGGTGATCGCCTATGACGTCGACGCGACCAGAACCGAAGGCCTGCGATCGGGCTTCGATCGGAACGAGACCGACGGCGCGCCGCTAGAGGCGCCGAAAAACCTGATTTTCACCTCCGACAAGGCCGATCTGGCGCGGGCCAGTGCTTTCATCATTACCGTGCCGACACCCATCGACGCGGAACGTCGACCGGATCTGAGCCCCGTGCGAAGCGCCTGCCGGCAGATCGGCGAGGTGATCTCCGAGGGCGCCTTGGTGGTGCTTGAGTCGACCGTCTATCCCGGTGTCACCGAGGAGGTCTGCGGCCCTTTGATCGCCGAGGTGTCGGGTCTGCGTCAGGGTATCGATTTTTGCCTCGGTTACTCGCCGGAGCGGATTAATCCCGGTGACAAGCTGAACACGATCGAATCGGTGACCAAGATCGTCGCCGGCCAGGATGAGGTGACCCTGGATCGGGTGGCCGCGATCTATGGTCCGGCGATCGATGCGGGCCTGTTCCGTGCTGAATCCATTCAGGTCGCCGAAGCGGCGAAGGTCGTCGAGAATGTCCAGCGTGACATGAACATCGCATTAATGAACGAATTGGCGATGATCTTTGACCGGATGGGGATCCGCACCTCGGACGTCATCGACGCCGCCGCGACGAAATGGAATTTTCAGCGGTTCACGCCGGGCCTTGTGGGTGGCCATTGCATCGGGGTCGACCCGTACTACCTGATCTCGCGCGCCGAGGGGCTGGGGTATTATCCCGAACTTATCCGCGCCGCCCGGCGTCTGAATTCCGGCTTGGCGGATCACGTGGCGCAACGCACCATGGACCTGGTGGTACAGTCCGGCCGTTCCATAAGCGAAGCTCGGATCGGCGTGCTTGGACTGACCTTCAAGGAAGATGTCTCGGATTTTCGCAACAGCCAATCACCAGCGATCGTTTTGGAACTGGGCCGCTTCGGGGCGGAGGTTCTCGCCCATGATCCGCATGCCGACCCCGAGGCCTTGCACGCCGAAACCGGGGTGGAGTTGCGGGCGTGGAATGAGTTGGGAGATCTGGACGCCCTGGTGGTGACGGTCCCGCACAAGGACTATATCGAGATGCCGATCAACGAGTTTGTCGGCCTGCTACGGGATGGTGGGGTTCTGGTGGACGTCAAATCGGCCTTCGACCCTGGCGCCTTGCCGGACTCGCTGCGATATTGGAGCCTATAGGAAGCGCCCGAGCGCCCCAATGCTTGGGTAATAAGCCGGGCAAAACAAGGAGAGAACCGTGTCTTCTAATCGCGCGCGTGTTGGAATATTGGGATGCGGCCGGGTATCGGCGCGCTACCTCGAGGTCTTTCGCGACGAATTGACCGATGTCGCATCCGTCGTCGCCGTCGCCGACAAGGTGGCAGGCAAGCGAGATCAGTTGGCCGGTGCCCTGGAGACCGAAGCGGTCGAGGGGATCGACGCGCTGATCAAGTCCAAGCCCGACATCGTCTGCATCCTGACCGAGTCCGGCAATCACGCCGAGCACGCGCTGGCGTTGCTGAAGGCGGGCATCAACATCATCGTCGAAAAGCCCATCGCGCTGCGGATGGCCGATGCCGAGCGGTTGGGCGAGGAAGCAGACAAGCGCGGCCTCATCTGCGCCGAAATCAAACAAAACCGTTTCAACCCGGCTCTGCAATTCCTGCGTGGCGCGGTCGACGATGATCGGTTCGGGCGGATGGTCACCGCCGGCGTTCGGGTGCATTGGTGCCGCGAGCAGTCCTATTACAATGACGAATGGCACGGTCGTTGGGCCATGGATGGCGGGGTGCTCTCGCAACAGGCGATCCATCACCTCGACGCCCTGCGTTGGCTTGGCGGCCCTGTCGAGGCGGTCTGCGCCAGCGGTCAGGCGGTTCTCAACAAACTGGAAGCCGAGGACACGGCGGTCGCCGTCGTGCGCTTCGAGAGCGGTGCGCTTGGTACCATCGAGGCAACCACCTCGGCCCGTCCCCGTGATTTCGAGGCCTCGCTGCATCTGGTGGGCGAAAAGGCGCTGGCCAAGGTCGGCGGCGTGGCGATGAATCATATCGAAACCTGGGCCCCGGTGACACCCGAGGCGGGTGACGATACCGTGAGGGAGCGTCACTCCCAAGACGTGCCAACCGGTTACGGCCTTAGCCACGGGCCTTACATTCGCGACGTGCTGCGATGCCTGGATGAAGGGCGCCGGGACGTGGCGGTGGGTGTCGAGGAAGGGCTGAAAACACTTGCCTTTCTGCATGCCATATACGCGAGCATGGAGATCGGAGGGTGGGTGCAACTCGCGGATCGTCCGGAGTCCAGCCGGTTAGGCGTTTGATCCGTCCCGATGCGACGCCAAGGTAACCGATGAGCCCGGCCATTTCAGGTTCTCATGAAGGGCTGGGCCTTCCGAGGCCGCTGGACGGGGCGGCGTTTAAAGGCATTCTCGCGACGCCCGACCGGTTCGGTGGGTATGCGCGCGTCGCCATGGGGTATCGATCAAGGGGCCTATCCGAGTTTGCCAATGGCGCGCTCCGCCGCGCCATGATGATCGCGCCCGGCGAGCCGAGACTGCTCGTGAACGCGGCCAATCTGTGGCTCTCAAGTGGCGTGATCGGTGACCCGAGTGGCGTGATCGGCGACCCGGCCCACGCCTTGCGGAAAGCCTTGTGTCTCGACCCGAATCTGTCGGCGGCAATCGAGCGACTGCTTTTGATCCATAAAGCCTCGGGCGATATCCCCGGTGCCGTTCGGGCCGCGAGGTGGCTGGTCGGGCGCGGTTTGGAAGGGCGCGCGGCGAGCTTCCTGGAGTTGGCCGTTTTGGCCAGTGAAGCGGGAGAGCGGAAACGCGCGGTGCAATTCCTGAATGAAGGAATTCAAGCGACGGTCCGAACGGGTCTTGATCCTGGGAATCTGATACGCGCCGCGAAGCGTGTTGGTGGGCAAGACGCCCATCTACGAACTCTGCGCGGATTGCTTTGTGCCGCGCCCGCGGATCCCATCGTGGCTCGAGAGTTGGCGAGCACGCCGAGCCTTGAGGAATGCAGGGAAATCGACCAAACCAAGGCGATCCTGACGCGGTTATGCTTGGCTTTACCTTTTAACGCCGTGGTTCAGAATGGCGCGGGAGTGGCACAGGAGACCCTTGGCCGGAACAGAGCGGCCTTCGAGCGATATGCAAGGGCGGCGGTCTTGGAGCCAGGTCTGTCGATCGCGATCTTCAATGTCGGGGTACGGGCGCGCTACGCGGGAGATTTTGAGCGGGCGGGACAATGGTTCCGGCGCGCATTGACGATCGCGCCGCGAGATCCGGTCTATTTGTATAATCTCGGCCATGTTTTACTGGCGACCGGGCATACCGAACAGGGATTGATTTTGTACGAGGAACGCTGGCGATCAGGCCAGCGGCGCTCTCACAGGCGTGCGGCCCCCGATCCCAGTTTTGCCTACCCGTTCTGGGATGACGCCGCGACGACGCGTGATAGAGAACCAATCCTTATTTGGGGTGAACAGGGGTTGGGGGACGAAATATGGTTCGCTGGGTACCCGGCGCGTCTGTTCCCCGATCATCCAACGGTTTTGGAATGTGACCCGCGGTTGGTGGACCTTTTCGCGAGATCGCGGCTTGCCGCGCGAGTGGTGCCCCGGACCGATCCGCCGCACGCCGCCACGCGCCAGGTGGCGCGGCAGGTCGCGGCTGGAAGTCTTCCTCTCCTCGCCAGTACTCGCTCGCGAGGCGACGTCATCGAGGCTCCCGGAGGGTATCTCAAGGCTGACGCCGCGCGCGCGGCAATCTTCCGCGACCGTCTCGCCAGTTTGGGCCATGGCCCGACGATTGGCGTTTCCTGGCGTAGCCGGAAGCCGGTAGCCAGCCAGTCCTTCGAGGCGCCGCTGACTTTCTGGCGACCGATATTCGAGATCGAAAATGCTATCTTCGTGAACCTGCAGTACGGCGTGACGCCAACGGAACTTCAGCGGATCCATGATCAATATGGTGTTCGGCTCGCGTGCTTCGAGGACATGGACCCCTTCCACGACATTGATGACCTCGCGGGGCTAGTATCGGTATTGGATCATATTGTTTCCATAGCGAATCTGAATGTCACATTATGCCATGGGTTGGGCCGCCCGTGCCATGTGGCGCTGCGTTGTTATCAAGAGGACTGGCGGTTTCAAAGAGCGCGCTCGGTGTCTCCCTGGTTACCCGATTGCCACTTATATTGGCCGGAAAGCGCAAGCGATCAATCCGATCGTTGGTTGGAGGTGTTCTCGCGGATCGCCGGCGCGATCAGCGATTCGGATTGATCAACGGTCAAATCGTCAGCGCCCGATTCGATATCGAATTATTCGAGCACGGACCGGATTCCAGGCTGGTCTGATTTCGAGCCTATCCAAATTTCAACGTTTTCCCTGTCATCATGCAGGTGCCTATAGGACGCCGTTAGGACAATGAAAGTCGATCCTTTGATCGAACCGCCCCTTTTCGGAGGCGACACTATCATGGCAACCAAGTCGCTGATCCGTGCCAATGGAACCGACGCGGGTGTGTTTGCAGAGGTATTGTCGTCGAAAAATCGATTCGAGCATAAAATGTTTAATATCAATAGATTGAAGGGCTATTTTCATCTCGGTTCTTGACCTTCTTTGTGAGCTTGCTGATTAGTGGAGATAAATCAGGAGGTCAAGAATTCGGCCTATGTAATGTGAATTATCGTCCGCCGGTGAGTTCTGGGTTGGGCATCGGGCGCGAGGCGGTGGCCAGATAAGGGCGATGGGCCTTGTGTTTACAACTCGATGATCGAATTGCTCGCGCGATGTTTCGGTGGATTTAAGGTGTTGCACCCGAACGAGGTGCGGTGTAATGGTGTGCTTGATGGTCATGTAGACTTCGCCCACCGACGGGACAAGAGCCTCAGGTGATTGGCGGACCGAGGATCTTTGAATTCAGAGATCCTCGCGGGTGAGAGATTAATCTCGGGCAGTCTGCCATCAACAGGGTCGGCTCGACGCGCTAATGGGGACTTTCAATGGCATCAATCACCGGAACAACTTCTTCCGACAATCTTACTGGCACGGGTAACTCCGACAGCATCACGGGCCTGACCGGGTCCGATACCATCAGCGCTCTTGGCGGTGCTGATCTGATCTACGGCAACCAGGGCTCGGACAGCATCCTCGCCGCTGGCGGCTCTGACACGGTGTTCGGCGGTCAGGATCAAGACGTCGTCGACGGCAGTGACGGCAACGACGTTATCTACGGCAACCTTGGCAACGATGTGCTGAGCGGCGGCGGTGACAGCGACCAGATCTTTGGTGGTCAGGGCAATGACA
>JADHLJ010000120.1 GCA_016780745.1 Alphaproteobacteria bacterium
CCTACGAACGCCGCGAGCCGAACGAGAAGCCGATGATCCTGGACGTCTTGCTCCAGGCCCAGGCAACGACGATGCCGGATCTCGCCTTCCGTTATGGCTGCCGGGCGCGCAATTGCGGGGTTTGCACGGTCGATCTCAACGGCAAGCCCAGGGTCGCCTGCCGCGCCCGCATCCGCGAGGGCGACCGCATCAGCCCGGTCAACACCCTGCCCGTCCTCGCCGATCTCGTCGTCCAGCGCGACGGCGTCGCCCGCCAAATGCGCGACCGCCTGACCGGCGCCGCCCCCGGCAACGATTTCAACCAGGACCCGCCCGAGAACTATCACGAGCTGACCGCCTGCATTGAGTGCTATGCCTGCCTGCAAGGCTGTCCCATGCACGCGCGAAACCTCGCGGAGGGAGCGGAGAGCGATCCGGGGAATGGGTACAGTTATGGCAGCCCGTTCTCACTGCTGAAGCTCCAGCTTTTGAGGCTGGACCCATTGAGCACCGAGGCCAGCCGGGAGCGGGCCCTGACCCACGCCAAGGAACTAGGCCTCGACGCCTGCAAGGACTGCGCGGGGTGTAAGTGCGGGGTCGGGATCGACCTGATGGGCAAAGTGGTGCGGCCGATGTTGGCGGCGGTGGGGGAATAAGCTAGGTGCGCGAACTTACATGACCCTGTTTCCATGGCATGGTTGCGCAAGCGGTAAACCGGACGACTATGGTCTCGCCGCCTGAACATGCATCCAATCATAATTGCTCTCACGCCCAAGACTTACCCATCCTTCGTCTTCCCATATACGCCACCAGGTATCGTATTCGGGTTTCGCCAGTGTGGCCCGGTCTCGCCCCCATTTCAGTTTGTTGTTACCCGGGTCCCAGTCCATGGCTATGCCCCAGGCATGCGTCGACCAACTCGTCCCGCCACGTTTGCGCCGAACATTGTAACTCCCTCCATAGAGGTTAAGACGCAGGCGCCGTATCTCCTCATCGCCATACTCTTCGCGCACCCTATGTAGAATTCTTTCGAGGCTTTCCGAGACTTTCACATGGCAGGTAATCCTGTTGGTCGTTTGTCGTTGGTCCCATGCCAGCGCGAGGGTCCAGGGGCATGGCACGCGCACAAGCTCGACCTCGCCCGGCGCGCCGAAATACGCGCGCATAGACGCTTCATTTTCGGCCGGCCAGTTGTTTGGGTTCGCATCGGAGGAAACTCGGTCACGCCAAGCGGGTGGACGGACGCCGGTCTCCAACACCGTGACCAGCTCGTCATAACCATCTTCAGTTTGCGGGCCCCATAGACCGTCGATCGGGCCGACGGGAACTTCCCGGTCCTTGCAGGCGAGCTGCAAGCACGCGATCGACCTGCGCCTCGCGGACCACGATTGAGGATCAGTGGTTAGTTCATTCGAGCGCGCGGCTATAACGGCGTTAACGGCCGCCTCGGTATCCGCATCACGTTTGCCGTTGATCGGCCCAGAGTAATGGCCGTCGGCGGCAAGCGCCTGCTGGAGGGTTCTCAATGTCCCAACGTTCATGTCGTGGCGCCCCTGTTTATGAGCCGTCCAGGATTAACTCATCCCGCTTAGCGTCGGTTTGCTTCCGATCCAGGAAAACCCTGGATTTGCACGGTGACCGTTATCATAAACTTACAAAATATTACACACCAACATGAAATCAACTACTTTAATATCCCCTCAAGAATTTTCTCCGATAATATTTTCTATACTTCGTAAACGTGTCGCCCCATCTCGACTCCAGCATAACATTTGGCCGGACGGCAATCTCGATACCGTTTCTTCCGACCCGATAGTCGAAACGGAAGTCACGCGACTAGGACTGGCCGCCGCCGGGCCGCACTTTTACCCGGGCTAAATTGTGACACGCTCCATCCCGTGGATGGGGCTCATCTCCACCTCCCTCAATTTGCGACAGACCGCGGTTATAAAAACCATCAGGCATCGAGAAAAGACAATGTCGGGATGCCTTGCTTGTCGGCCGGTGTTAGGCTGCGCGCGTTTTTGATCGACGGGGAAATCTGACGATGCGCGCTGTTATTTGCCGACAATATGGCCCGCCGGGCGGCCTTGAGGTTGGAGACATCGAGGCACCGGAGCCAAAGCCGGGAGAGGTACTGGTCAAGGTCGAGGCGGTCGGCCTCGGATTTGTCGACGCGCTGATTGTCCAAGGAGCGTACCAGATCAAAACGCCGCCGCCCTTCGTTCCCGGCGGAGAATTCGTCGGCGAGATCGTTGCTTGTGGCGAGGGCGTCAGCGCGTTTGGCGTCGGCGATCGGGTGATTTCCCACTGCCAGGTGGGAGCGCTCGCGGAGCGCGTCGCGGTCTCCGTCACGAGATGCATGGCCGTACCGGACGGTCTTGATGCGGAAATCGCGGCGGGTATGATGGTTTCCTACTGCACCGGCCTGCATGCCTTGGCAGACATGGGTGGGATGCGCTCCGGCGAGACCGTTCTGGTACTGGGGGCGGCCGGCGGGGTCGGCGCGGCGGCCATCGATATCGCCAAATGCATGGGGGCTCGCGTCATCGCCGCGGCATCGAGCGAGGAAAAGCGGGATTACTGCTTGGCGCGTGGGGCTGATGAGGTCATTGACTACGGCCGTGATGACTGGCGTGACACATTGAAGCTGATGACCGGCCCACGCGGTGTTGACGTGGTTTATGACCCGGTCGGCGGCGAATTCTCGGAAAAGGCATTTCGGTCCATCGCCGTCGGTGGACGGTTTTTAGTGGTCGGCTTCGCCGCCGGCGGCATCGGAAGCATTCCGCTAAACCTGCCCTTGCTGAAACGCGCAAGCATCGTTGGGGTTAATCTGGGAGCCCATGTCACCGCCAATCCGACCGAGACCGCGCGGTTCGGCGAGAAATTGCTGGGCTGGTGGACGGCGGGAAAGATAAATCCCGAGGCGACATCCGTTCACGATCTGGGCGCAGTAGGCCAGGTTTTAAACGATCTGCTTACGCGAAAGAGCATCGGCAAGCCAATCATTCGCTTGTAAACGGAGCCCGGTCCACGACTATCACGATCTAGCCGCGTGTATTGAGTGCCAAGTCTTTATTCGCCTCGGACCTCAGCCGTCATCCAACGCCACTACCACCCTAGTCCGCCCTTCAATCGCGGACAGATCCAACCCGTCCCTACAAGCCCAGCACCGCCTTTGCGATGATCCCGCGCTGCACCTCGCCCGTGCCGCCGGCGATCGTGCTGGCTCGTCCGTCGAGATAGGCCGGCATGGCGGTGATCGCGTGGTCGGGGACAATCGATTCCACGTTGCCACCGGGCACCAGAGCGGCGGGCTGTAGCGGCAGGGCGTCCAGGCCGACGATGCGGGTGATGAGCTTGTCGAGTTCCTGGCCCAGCTCGCTGTTGGCGATTTTGGTCAGCGAGGCGAGAGCCCCCGGCGCCTTTCCCTGGCGTGAGCTGGAGAGAATGCGGCGCCAAGTATATTCCAGGGCCGTCGCGTCGATCTCGAAAGCCGAGACCGTCCGGCGGAAACCCGCGTCGTCGATCAAGGGGGTGCCGTCGGCGGTTACTTGATGGGCGGCGACGTCCTTGATCTTTCGCAGTTTCTTGGCAAGGACCGCATACCGGCTGACGCCGCCGCGTTCGAACTCCAACAGGTATTTCGCAACCTCCCAACCCTGGTTTTCCTCGCCGACGCGATTGGCCTTGGGGACCCGGACATTGTCGAAAAAGACCTGGTTCTGTTCGTGCACGCCGTTGAGATTGAAGATCGGCTTCACGGTGATCCCCGGGGTGGACATGTCGATCAGGACAAAGGAGATCCCGTGTTGCGGGCGGCCTTCACTGGAGGTGCGTACCAGACAGAACATGTGCGTCGCGTCCTGCGCGTTCGATGTCCAGATCTTCGAGCCATTGATGATGTAGTCCTCGCCGTCGGATACGGCGGCGGTCTTCAGCGACGCCAGATCCGATCCGGATCCCGGCTCCGAATAGCCCTGGCACCAGATATGCTCCGCCGACAGCATGCGCGGCAGGTAATAATCCTTTTGTTCCTGGGTTCCGTACCCCATCAAACAGGGGCCGCACATCGCCAAGCCCTGCAAAATCATGGTCGGCGCGTTGGCCTTCAACGCTTCCTCGTCGAAGATCTGACGTTGGCGTTCATCCCACCCCGGTCCACCATACTCGGCGGGCCAATTGGGCGCCGCCCAGCCCTCGGCGTGACGGATCTTCTGCCAGGCGATGGCCCTGGGCATATCCGGGAAAACACTGGTCGCCAGGCGCCCGGCCTCGCGCAGGTCATCGTTGAGATTGTTTTCAAGGAACGCGCGGACCTCGTTGCGAAAGGCGGCGTAGTTGGTCCCCCCCGCCTCGCCGGTATCCGGAACTTCCGACACGCCCGGCTCTTCCTCGATCGAGGACGCATATCGGCCCATGTGATAGTCGCTCTCGCCGAACAGGGCTTCGATCGCCAACAATCGCTTGAAGTAGTGGCCGAGCCGCGGCTCATCCGTGGTCCCCATGCCCCCGTGAATCTGTATGGCCGCCTCGCCGATGAACTTCGATGATTTGCCGATATGCGCTTTAAGAGCCGAGGCCGCTCGGTGGGCCGGCGCGCCACCCATGGGCAATTTGTCGATCGCCATCGCCAAGATCGAGCTGGATTGCTCCCATGCGATGTACATGTCGACCATGCGGTGTTGCAGCACCTGGAATTTGGCCAAGGGGGTACCGAACTGCTCCCGCGTACGCGCGTATTCGACGGTGTCCTTGATCAGAATATCCATGACCCCGATCGCCTCGGCGCATGTGGCGACGATGGCTTCATCCAAGACCGTCTCGATGGCCTCGAAATTGGTTTCCGGCGCGCCTAGTCGGGACGTGGCGGGAACGCGGACCTTGTCGAAGACCAAGTTACTGGCCCGGGATTGATCGATGGTCGGATAGTCGGTGCGGTGGATGCCTTCGCTGGACGCATCCACGAGAAACACCTCGATACCGGCGGGGGCCCGCTCCGTGCCGGCCGATCGCGCCGTGACCAGCAGCATCCCGGCGCTGGGGCCGTTCAGCACCATCACCTTCTCGCCGCTAATAAGGTAGGAGTCCCCGTTCGCCTCGGCGACGCAGCCGACACAGGTCGGGTTCCCTCCAGCCCGGCGCTCGGTATGGGCAAGCGCGAGGTGCAGATCACCGGCGATCAAGGGCACGAGAACGTGCCGCTTTTGCTCCGGGGTCCCGAGCAGTTCGACCAATCGGCCCGCCAACAACAGGTTTGGGACAAAAGGTTCGGTTACCAGACCGCGTCCAAGCGCCTCGGTGATCACCGTGACGTCACTCAACCCACCACCGAAGCCGCCGTTTTCCTCTCGAAACGGCACGGAAAGCCATCCCAATTCAGCGAAGGTCTTCCAGTTTTGGGCGCTGTATCCCAAAGAACTCTCGGCCAATGCGCGCCGCGTTTCGAAGTCATAGTCTTGCGCGATGAACTTCTCGATGCTGTCCCGCAGCAACCGTTGTTCCTCGGATTGTCCGACGCCCATGTCCCTGGTTCCCGTTTGTTTTGACACTCACTGGCGATTTAGGCTGGTTGAGGGCCATTGCCTGGTGCCTCGGGCGGGATGATGACGCCGCTCCCGCCTCACCCCTTCACGGCGGGCTGAGGCCGCGTGAACACCAACTCCTCGTCCGTCGATGCGTCGGCATCCAGGCTATACCCACCGGCGTTGAAGTCCTTCAGCCCCTCGGCGCAATCCACCCGATTCTCCATGATCCAGCGGGCCATCGCGCCCCGGGCATGTTTGGCGTAGTACATGAGGGACCGGGGCTTGCCGTCCTTCACGTTCAGGAACTTGGCGCCGATCACCGTGCGTCCGAGTGCCTTGGTGTCGACGGCCTTGAAATACTCATTCGAGGCGAGGTTGACGACGGTGGTGTCGGCGTGCTCCGCGAGGTCGGCGTTCAGTTGGTCGGCGATGCGCGCGCCCCAGAACTCATAGAGGGATTTGCCCCGGCCATTGGCCATTTTCGTGCCCATCTCCAGGCGATAGGGCTGGATCGCGTCCATCGGGCGCAGGACACCGTAGAGGCCCGAGAGGATGCGCAGATGATCCTGGGCGTAGGAGAGCGCGTCGTCCGACAGGCTTGCCGCCTCCAGGCCCCAATAGACATCGCCGTCAAAAGCGAGGCCAGCTGGCTTGGCGGAGTTGCTTTTATTGTTGAGATTAAAGCTCTGAAACCGCTCGAAATTCATGACGGCGAGATTGTCGCTGATATGCATCAGACGTTTCAGGTCATCGGCGCTCTGGGTCTTGGCGACGCCGGCGAGCTCCTTGGTATCCTTGCGCAGGCGCGGCTGGGTGATCTCAACACCCGTATCCACGGGGTCCATGTTCAGTTTTTTCGCGGGCGAAAGCAGCGTCAGCATCGTCTCGTTCCTCCTCCTAACATCAACCCGGCCAATCCGGGTTTGTATGCGTGGGTCGGTTAGCTGATTTTTAGGGATCGGAGCCCCGGAACGAGGCCCCTCTTCCGATGGGAATCAAGTGGCGATCAGTTTACGCGATCGCCGCCCGCCGGATCACCTCCTTTGTGGCATCTTATGAAACCGCCGGCTTCAACAGATCATTATACCAGGAAAAGCGGGTGTCCTGGCGGGTGATGATCTCGATAACGGCGGTCTTGCCGTCCTTGTTCGCCCTCTGCGCGTCGGCCAGCGCCGGGGCGATTCCCTCGGGCTTCTCCACCTTGATGGCCTCGGCGCCGCAGGCCCGGGCGATACCGGCATAGTCGCCGCCCTGATTGCCGGCGCCATAGCGCTCCATGGCCGTGGGCATGCTCGCGTCATAGCCGCCCATGGTGAAGTTGTTGATGACGACACTAGTGATCGGCGCGTCGGCGCGCACCGCCGTCTCGATGTCGAGGCCGGTATGACCGAAGGCCAGATCGCCCATGAAATTCAGACAGAACTTCGACGGGTCCGCGAGCTTGGCCCCGATCATCAAGGGGATGCCGTATCCGAGATGCGTGGTCTTGCCCCAGCCGATATACCCGAGCGGCGACGTTGCCTTGTAGAATGGCATAATCTGGTCGCGCGGATTGCCCGCGTCATGGGTAAGCACCGTGTTCTCGTGATCCACGGCCTTGTTGATCTCGTTGATCACCCGGTAGGGATTGATCGGCGCCTCATCGGAGTTGAGCAGCGGCTCCCATTCCCGAAGCCATTCCGCGTGGCCGGTGGCGATCTCGTCGACAAGCCGCCGGTCGGTCTCGCGGCCCGCCTCGCCGACCGACGCCTTGACCTCCTCGATCATCATATCAAGGGTGAGCGCGGCATCGCCGATCAGACCGACATCAACCGAGTATTCCTTGTTGATATCCTCGCCCGAAACCGTGCCGTGGATCAGGAACTTGCCGTCGGGGATATCGATGCCGAAGGTGGTCCGGGTCAGCCCCGAGCCGATGGCGAAGACCACGTCCGAGCCGCCGAGCCACTTGAAGACATTGCGCGGCGCCGTGCGGTTCGCCGAGCCGAGGGCCAGCGGATGCGCGTCGGGGATCGCGCTCTTGGCCTGCATGCTGGTGATCACCGGGATCTGCGTAAGCTCCGCGAGTTCCCGCAACTGTTCGGTCGCGCCGGCATAGAGCACGCCCTGGCCCGCGTAGATCACCGGGCGCTTGGCCTTCAGCAGCGCCGCGACAGCGTCCTTGATGTCGCCTCGGCTGGGGGCCGAGCGAAACAGGCTGGAGGGCTTGTAGTCCATCGCGTGCTCGGGTACTTCCTGGCTACAGACATCGCGGTGCATCTCGACCAGGACCGGGCCCGGCCGGCCATGCCTGGCGAGGTGAAACGCGCGCTCCACCTGACGGGTGACGCGGTCCGGGCGGTCGATCGACATCGCCTTCTTGGTGATATGGGCGTAGTTCTTCACCGCCGAGAAATTCGGGTCGACGTCATAGCCGTTCAGCCCCGGGCCGAGCGGGAAATACACCATCGGCACCGCCTCGCCAAAGGCCTGGGCGATACCGCCGAACGAGTTCTCCACGCCGGGACCATGTTGCGAGGCGTAGACGCCGAGGCTCTTGCCGCGCATCTGCCGGGAATACCCGTCGGCGGCATTGATCGCGCCCCGCTCCTGACGAAATACGATCGGCCGGATACCGACTTTCGAGACCGCCTCGATTAACGGGTTCGCCGGAAAGCAACTCATCCACTCCACGCCTTCGGCCTTCAGGCAGCGTGCGATCAGATCAAATCCGTTCATGGTGTTTCCTCGTTGTTTGACGTGGCGGCGGTGCTGGAAGGCTTCGTTGTTGGTATCCAACTCGGCTTTGCCGGGACCTTCGTCAATCTCGCTCTGTTTAGTGAGATATACCGGAGGCCCCTAGCGAAGCGAACACCGTTTTTAGGACATCGGCATGACAACCACCAAACTAAACCCCGCCTAGCTTCCCTCCCCGCCTTTCTTGTATAAATCTCTAAACACCCCTCACGGAGGAAGCGTTGACCGACACCACGGCGCGAAATCAACGCGGTGAATGGCGCCCCGAAATGCCGATTGGGTTGCCGCCGATCTTTGCCTGGCCCCCGCAACCGGGCGCGGTGGGCAAGTGGTTCTTTGGGTTTCCGGGCTATCTGCTGCCGCTCAACGCCTTCTGGTTCGCGGTGGCCGTTTTGACCTGGGCGTTTTTGACGCCGGAACTCTCGACAATGGCTAGCGTCGAGCCGGGCTGGATCGCCTGGTTGCTGGTCCGCAACGCCGGGTTGGTTCTGGCGGTGTTCGGCGGCCTGCATCTCTATCTCTATATCCGGCGCGGCCAGGGCGATCATCTCAAGTTCTCGACCGAGCCGCTGGCCACCAATAGCCGGCGGTTTCTGTTCAAGAACCAAGTGCGCGACAATATGTTCCGCTCCATGGTCTACGCCGTGCCCGTCGTCACCGGGTTCGAGGCCGTGACCTATTGGGGCTTCGCCAATGGTTATCTCGGCTGGTTCGATATCAGCGACCCAGCGCTGTTCTGGGCCTGGTTCATCGCGCTCGCCATCCTCTGCCCGGTGATCCATTCGGCGCATTTCTATCTCGGTCACCGGCTGCTGCACACGGCGTGGCTGTATAAGAAGGTTCACGCCCTGCATCACCGCAATGTCGAGGTCGGCCCCTGGTCCGGGCTGGCCATGCACCCGCTCGAGCATGTGATCTATTTCTCGACGACGATGGTTCAGTGGGCCCTCGCCCTACATCCCGTGAACGCTCTCTATCAGCTTCAATTCGCGGTCTTCAACGCCGCCATGTCGCATACTGGGTTCCAGAAGGTGATGGTTGGCGAGACGCTGCCGATCGACAGCAACTCGTATTTTCACTACCTGCATCACCAGTTTTTCGAGTGTAATTACGGCGGCACGATCGTGCCCTTGGACAAGATTTTCGGCACTCATCACGACGGCACCAAGGAAGCCCAGATCGCCATGCGCGAACGGCTTGCCGCGATGCGCCGGGCCCGCGCCTGAGATACCAACCGGGACCCAGCTAGAGGCGTGGCGTTTCCCGCGCGCATACTCTTTCGAGGTCGTGGCCGAGGTGATACCGTGTTTCCTCACACGATTCGGTCGGAGGCTGTCTTATGGACCCGTATTTCTCGCTTGGCCCCTATGCGCGGTCCATTTCCACCCGTTCCGATGAAGCCCAAACCTGGTTCAACCGCGGCCTGAACTGGTGCTACGCCTTTCATCACAAGGAAGCGGTTCGCTGTTTTCAGAAAGTGGTCGAGCTCGATCCCGACTGCGCCATGGGTTATTGGGGCATCGCCTATGGAACCGGGCCTTACTACAACATCCCTTGGGGCAAGATGTCGCCGACGGGCAGGCCGGTGGCGATCGAAACCACCTATAAGAACGCGCGCAAAGCGGTTGAGGTCGCCGCCAGCGGTGGGGCGAGCCCCGTCGAGAAAGCGTTGTGCGGCGCTCTGGCACGACGGTTTCAGGCCAGCGAGGTCGGCGACCTGGAGATCTTGGGTCAATGGGACGACGACTACGCCGACGCCATGCGCGCGGTCTATCGCGACTTTCCACTGGATTACGATGTTTGTGCCCTGACGGCCGAGGCTTTGATGGTGCGCACGCCCTGGCAGCTATGGGATCTGCACAACCGCGCTCCGGCCGAGGGCACCGATACGCTGGAAGCGATCGAGATCATCGAAACCGCGCAGGCGCGCATCGATGCCAAGGGTGATGCACAGCATTGCGGATTGCTGCATTTCTACATCCACATCATGGAGATGTCGCCGGAGCCGGAACGCGCGCTCGAAGCCTCGGACAGACTGCGCCCACTGGTCCCGGGCTCGGGGCATCTGATCCATATGCCCTCGCATATCTACGTGCTGTGCGGCCAGTACGAGAAGACGATCGCCTCCAATGTCGAGGCCGCCGAGGCCGATGTGAAATACCTCGAATTCGATAGCGAGCTCGGGATCTATTACGTTTATCTCCTTCACAACATTCACTTTCAGGTCTATGGCGCGTTTTTCTCCGGGCAGTACGAGCCCGCGATCAAGGCCGCCAACCAGATGCAGGCCACGGTCCGCCCGGAATATCTGCTTTCCGATCACGCCTTCCTGGTGAATTACCTGGAGGCCTTCTACGGCATGAAGCCGCATGTCCTGATCCGGTTCGGCAAGTGGCAAGAGATCCTCGACGAGCCGATGTCCGAGGACCCGGAGCTGTTCTGCGTAACCCACGCGACCTGGCATTACGCCAAGGGGATCGCGCACGCGGTTCTCGGCAATATCGACGCGGCGCTGGAGCAGCAGCGCTTGCTGCGGGACGCGGTCGCGGCCCTGCCGGAGGACCGGATCGTCTTCCAGAACGACACCCGCGACATCCTCTCGGTGGCCGGCCCGATGCTGGCCGGAGAGCTGGAATACCGACGCGGCAATTACGACGTCGCCTTCGCGAAGCTACGCGAGGCGGTCGAGCTCTATGACAATCTCAACTATTCCGAGCCCTGGTCATGGATGATGCCGCCGCGGCACGCGCTGGGTGCGTTGCTGCTTGAACAAGGTCATGTCGAGGAAGCAAACGGCGTCTATCGCGCGGATCTCGGTCTCGACGACATCCTGGTTCGCCCGTCCCAGCATCCGGGTAATATCTGGAGCCTGGTGGGCTACGCGGAATGCTGCGAACGGCTCGGTGACGCCGAGGCGCTGGCGGCCATTCAGCCGGAACTGACCGAGGCGCGTCGGATCGCCGACAGCTCAATCGAGGTCTCGTGTTTTTGCCGGACCAATCACGGATGTTGCGACTAGCCTTGATGGGGCGAATAGCGTTGGTTGATCGCGCGAACATGGACTAGAAAGCGCCATGCATCGCGTCGTTCACATCCCCATCGAGAAAAAGCACCGAGAGCTTATGTCCAAGCTCCTGGTGGCGCTGGAACTCACCTCGAGAGGGGTTCCCGTGATCATCGGCCATTCCCGCGCGATGTTCGCCAATGCCAAAAACCTACTGTCCGGCGTGATGTTCCTGAAGGGCATGAACCGCGTTCAACACGGTATCATCGTCAAACTCCTCGCCATCGGTCACAAGCCGGTCGCGTGCGACGAGGAAGCGATGGGTGCCCGAGGCCCGCTTCTGGTCAAGGATACCTGGGCCGAGACCCAACCATTGATGGCCAAGGTCTTTTGTCAGGGGGCCGAGCATCGGGACGTGCTGATGGCCACGCGGGGCTTCACGGCGGATCAGCTTGCGGTTACCGGCAATCCCAGGATTGATCTATTGCGCCCGCCCTTCATTGACACCTGGCGCCGGCAAGCCGCCGAGATCACCCGCGAGAACGGCCCTTTCGTGCTGGTGAATACCGATATGAGCGCCACCAACAGCCGGCTTCATGATCTCGAGCATTATCGCAAGGTATTGGTGCAAAT
>JADHLJ010000121.1 GCA_016780745.1 Alphaproteobacteria bacterium
TCTTTAGAACCACGCCGCAATGGTTCATCTCGATGGACACCAACGATCTGCGCGACAAGGCGCTGACCGCCATCGACGATACTCGCTTCGTGCCGGCGCGCGGCCGCACCCGGTTGCACGCGATGATCGAACAGCGCCCAGACTGGTGTGTGTCGCGCCAGCGTACCTGGGGCGTTCCGATCCCGGTCTTCGTGAACAAGCGCACGGGCGAGCCGTTGCGCGATCAGGCGGTTCTCGACCGCATCGCCGATATTTTCGAGGTCGAGGGCTCGGACGCCTGGTTCGCCAGCGATCCCTCGCGCTTTCTCGGCAATGACTATGACGCCAACGACTTTGACCAGGTCCAGGACGTGGTCGAGGTCTGGTTCGACAGTGGCTCGACCCACAGTTATGTGCTGGAGGCGCGTCCGGAACTTCAGTGGCCGGCCTCGCTCTATCTCGAGGGCTCGGATCAGCATCGCGGCTGGTTCCATACCTCGTTGCTCCAATCCTGCGGCACCAGGGGGCGGGCGCCTTTCGACGCGGTGCTGACTCATGGGTTCGTCCTCGACGAAGGCGGACGCAAGATGTCGAAATCCTTGGGTAACGTCACCGCGCCCCAAGATGTAATCGATCAGAGCGGCGCGGATATCCTGCGGCTTTGGGTGGTTGGTTCAGACTATTCCGAGGACCTGCGGATCGGTCCCGAGATCCTGAAACGTCAGGTCGACCTCTATCGCCGGCTGCGTAATACGCTGCGTTATCTGATCGGCAATCTCGCCGGTTTCCAGGAAAGCGAGCGGATCGATCCGGCGGAGATGCCTGAATTGGAGCGCTGGGTCTTGCATCGAGTAAGCGAGATCGACGCGGTGGTTCGGCAAGGGATCGACGATTTCGATTTCCATCAGCTGTTCATCCAGGTTCACAACTTCTGCGCCGTGGATCTCTCCGCCTTCTATTTCGATATTCGCAAGGACGTTCTGTATTGCGACAGCGTCGACTCGATCCGGCGTCGGGCGGCGCGAACGGTGCTGGATACGATTTTCGACGCCCTAACGGCGTGGTTGGCGCCGATCCTGGTGTTCACCGCCGAGGAAGCTTGGCAAGCCCGAGCCCAGGACCCGGAAAACTCCGTTCATCTGCGGGTCCTGCCGACCATCCCGAGCGAATGGCGCGACGAGGCCCTAGCCGAGAAATGGGCGCGTATCCGTGACGTTCGCCGGGTCGTTACCGGAGCGCTGGAGATCGAGCGCGCGGAGAAACGTATTGGCTCTTCCTTGCAGGCCAAGCCCACAGTGCATGTAACCGACGCGGCGATCGCGGCATTCGAGGGCCTGGATCCGGCCGATATCTTCATCACATCGGGCGCGGTGCTGACCACGGACGCGGCGCCGGACGATGCATTCACGCTGGAAGACGTCACCGATGTGGCGGTCGTGCCTGGCGGCGCCGATGGCGCCAAATGCGAGCGGTGTTGGAAAATCCTGCCCGAGGTCGAGGCAGCGGCGGATCCGGTTTGCGGGCGTTGCGCCGATGCGGTTTCCGTTCACGTCGTGGCCGCGAGCTAACATGATCAAGAGGGCGCCGCGATGATCGCCAGGGTGTCCGCCATGGGTTTCGGCCTGGCGCTGGTGATCGCGGCGGCGGATCAGGTGACCAAGGAATGGGCGCTGGGGACCTGGTTTTTTCCGCCTCGAACGATCGAAGTCACCGGGTTCTTGAATATGGTCGCGGTATGGAATTCCGGCGTGAGTTTCGGTTTCCTCGCCGGGTATTCGGAATCCATGCCCTATATCCTGGCGGCGTTCGCGATCGCCGTGTCGGCGGGGATGTCGATATGGCTGTATCGGGTCCGCACGCGTTTGCTGGCGATCGGTCTTGGTCTTGTGATCGGCGGCGCGGTCGGAAACATCATCGATCGGTTTCGCTATCAGGCGGTTGTGGATTTCATCGACTTTCATGTCGCCGGATTTCACTGGCCGGCCTTTAATGTCGCGGATTCCGCGATTACGATTGGCGTCGTGGTGCTGTTGGTTGACAGCTTCGTGCGGCGCGAGGAATGAAAACGCGGTATAGTGCCATGACGCTGAATTTTCGAACCGGAGGCGTTTCTTGAACCAGACCCCTGTTAGACGCCGTGTTGCTCCGGCGTTGCTGTTCGGCCTGATGTTGATCGGACCCGGGCTTTCCGGCTGCGGTGAGGTGCGCAATGCCCTTGGATACGACAAGAAGCCACCGGATGAATTCGCGGTCGTCGCGCGCGCGCCTTTGAGCGTGCCGCCGAATTTCGCGCTCCGGCCGCCGGAGCCCGGCGCACAGCGGCCTCAGGAGCCTCCCAAGCGCCACGGCGCGCGCGATCTGATCGTCAAGAATACCGGAGCGACGCAAGGCGGGGACACGACATCCGATGGTACTATCCGCAAGCTGTTGCGCACCGGCGAGGCCGAGCCGGGCATCCGCGAGATCGTCAATCGGGAAACCGCCGCCTTTGTTTATGCCGATGAGTTTTTGATCGACAAGGTCCTGTTCTGGAAGCCAAAGGCCCCCAGGGGTGTAGTGGTCGACGCGGAGCAGGAGAAGCGGCGACTCCAGGAAAACGCCGCGCTGGGCAAGAAGATCGATGAGGGCGAAATGCCCACGATCAAGCGCAAGCGGGGCGGTATCCTCGAGGGGCTTTTCTAGCGCTCGCCCCGGCGTTCGGAGATGATTGGCGCGCGGTGCTATTGCGCTCCCCGTCGCCGCGCACCATATCCGGCGGTGACGTGACCCGCGCTTGAGAGGCCGAGTGATCAATCCAGTAATTCGAGCTTTGATCCGAGGCGTGGCGCTCGCCGTCCTCGCGCTGTTCCTGGCCACTCCGGCGCGAGCGGGAGTGTTTGAACCTACGCATTTCACCCTCGATAACGGCCTCGAAGTTGTCGTGGTAAGCGATTACCGCGCGCCGGTGGTGACCCACATGGTCTGGTATCGCGTGGGCTCGGCCGACGAGCCGCGCGGAAAGTCCGGGATCTCGCATTTCCTCGAACATCTCATGTTCAAGGGGACCGAAAAGCTCGGCCCCGGAGAAGCCTCCAAGATCATCGCCCGGATCGGCGGCAACGAGAATGCCTTCACCAGTTACGACTACACCGCCTATTACCAGACCGTCGCGCCGGCCAAACTCGAGACCGTCATGGAGATCGAGGCAGATCGGATGGTCAATCTCAGGCTGACCGAGGACCACGTGCTCGCCGAACGCGACGTGGTGCTGGAGGAACGACGCACACGCACCGACAACAGCGACGCGGCGAAATTCCGCGAGCAGGTCAACGCCGCGACGTATCTGGCCTATCCCTACCGCATACCGGTTATCGGCTGGGAGCATGAAATCCGGCAATTGAACCAGGATGACGCGATCGCGTTCTACAAACGCTGGTACGCGCCGAACAACGCGATCCTGATCGTGGCCGGAGATGTGAGCGCGGATACTGTCCGGGTCCTTGCCGAGAAACATTACGGTCCGATCCCACGGCGTGAGATCGCACCGCGATCCCGCGTCGATGAACCCCCGCATCTGGCGCCGCGCCGGCTTTCGATGACCAGCGCCCAGATCGGCCAGGCTCGATTCGCCCGCCGCTATCTCGCCCCAAGTCATGGGTACGGCGCGAGCGAGCATAAGCTCGCTCTTGAGGTCCTGACCGAGATCCTCGGTGGGGGCACGACCAGTCGGTTGTATCGATCCCTTGTCTTCGACGGCAAACTCGCGGTTTCGGCGGGCAGCTGGTATGGCGGCGACGATATCGGCCCCTCGACCTTCGGCTTTTATGGCAGCCCGGCGGAGGGCAAGACCGTCGAGGATGTGGAGGCGGCGATCGACGGGGAGATCGCTGAACTGCTGAAGGACGGCGTGACCGAGGATGAGGTCGCTTCGGCGATTAAGCGGCTTACCCGGTCGGCCATCTTCGCGCGGGACAGCGTGACCGCGCCGGCCCGTATCATCGGCGCGGCGCTGGCCTCGGGTCTCACCATCGAGGAAATCGAATCCTGGCCGGAACGCGTTGCGACCGTGACCGTGGATGACGTGCTCGCGGCGGCCCGAGCGGTCCTCAAGCCGGAGCGATCGGTAACCAGCATCTTGCTGCCGGAGGGCGCGAAATGAGCCGATGGGGCTTTGTTGGCGCGGCGTTGGTCGCGATGGTGGTCTGGGCGCCGATCGTGGGTGCCTTTGAAATCACCAAGGTGACGAGCCCGGGCGGGATCAAGGCTTGGCTGGTCGAGGATCACAAGAACCCGATCATCACCCTGCGCATGACCTTTCTGGGGGGCTCCAGCGCCGATCCCGCCGGCAAGAAGGGTCTCGCCTATCTGGCCTCGGGTCTGCTGGACGAGGGCGCCGGCACGCTAGATTCGACGGCATTTCAAAAGGCGCTGGCCGAGGAGTCGATATCGCTGTCCTTCGACGCCGATACCGACAGTTTCTCGGGCGGTCTGACCACTCTGACCGAGACCAGCGAACAGGCCTTCAACCTGCTCCGACTGGCGTTGACCGAAGCGCGGTTCGACGCCGAGCCCATGGAGCGCATTCGCGGCCAAATTCTGGCGGGGCTTCGAAGCCGCAAGGAGAACCCCAATCGCATTGCCGGCCGTGTCTGGTGGAAGGCGGCGTTTCCGGATCACCCCTATGGCAAGCCCAAGCGTGGCACGCCCGAGTCGCTTGCCAGCATTACACCGGCGGATCTGAAGGGATTTACCAAGCGCGTTTTCGCGCGGGATAATCTGTTTATAGGCGTGGTCGGCGATATCACGCCCGATCGCTTGGGAGCGGTCTTGGACGAGGTTTTCGGTGCGCTCCCCGAGACCTCCAGCATGCCCGAAATTCCCGATGTTGAGGTCGATTTCTCCGGCGACATGATGATCGTCGAACGTCCGGTGCCGCAATCCGTCGTGGTGTTCGGGCATCGTGGGATCGCGCGCGAGGACCCGGATTGGTATACCGCGACCCTGCTATTCGAGGTTCTGGCCGGCGGCTTCGGGTCTCGGCTCACGGAAGAGATCCGCGAGAAGCGTGGCCTTACCTATGGTATCTCCGCCTATCCACTCCCCCTCGACCATTCCGCGCTGATCGTCGGCGGGGTCTCCACGGTCAATGACCGGGTCGCCGAAACAATAGATCTGTTGAAGTCAATTTGGGCCCGCTTCGGCGCGGAGGGGCCGACCGACAAGGAAATCCGGGACGCCAAGGACTATGTCAACGGGTCCTACAATCTTCGGTTCAGCAATTCCGGCGCCATTGCCGGGGTCCTGACGGGGATCCAGCGCCAGGATCTCGGGGTGGATTATATCGAACGCCGACCGGCGATCATCGAGGCGATTACCGCCGAGGATCTGAAGCGGGTCGCCAAGCGTCTGTTTCGGGCCGAGGATCTGACCTTCGTCGTCGTCGGACAGCCAACCGGTGTCACGGCGACCAGGACGGCTCCCGACCCCGACAGCTGAGCACGCGGCATTGTCTCCAGGCCGGGGTAATGCCACACTTCCGGTGCCCCACGTCATTCGACGGATCCTCGGGGCAAACCCAAAGTGCGTGACGCTCGATAGGTGGAGGAGGCGAACATGACGGCGAACAAGGCCGCGCTCTCGCGTTTCAAGGTTCTAGATCTGACCCGGGCCCGCGCCGGACCCACCGCCGCGCGGATGATCGCCGATTGGGGCGCCGACACGATCAAGATCGAGCAACCTCCCGCGCTTTCCGAGATCCCTCTTGGAGGACCGCGCGACGGCTTTGATTTTCAGAACCTGCACCGCAACAAGCGCTCGATGACCTTGAATCTCAAGGAAGCGCGTGGTCGCGAGATCTTTCTGGAAATGGCCAAGACCGCCGACGTGGTGATTGAGAATTACCGTCCAGACGTCAAGCACCGGCTCGGCATCGATTACGAGACCGTGAAAGCGGTTAATCCCAGGGTCGTTTATGGCAGCATCTCGGGATTCGGTCAGACCGGTCCCTATGCCAAGCGCGCCGGTCTTGACCAGATCGCCCAGGGGCTCGGCGGGTTGATGTCGGTGACCGGCATGCCGGGCGACGGGCCGGTGCGTGTCGGCATTCCGATCGCCGACCTGACGGCGGGGATTAACCTTGCTTACGGCATTCTCGTTGCCTTGCTTGAACGCGAGGTGTCCGGCGAGGGCCAGTGGGTTAACACGTCTCTGTTGGAGGCGCAGATCATGATGATGGATCTGCAGGCCGCCCGCTATATCCAGGATGGCGAGGTGCCGGGCCAGGAGGGCAACAACCATCCGACGAACACACCGACCGGCGTGTTTCCGACCTCCGACGGCCTGATCAACATTCAGGCCTCCGCCGACCATCTCATGAAACGGATGTGCGAAACCCTGGGTTCGATGGAGATCTACGAGAACCCGGACTACAAGACCAACGAGTCTCGAACCGCCCGGCGCGAGCAGATTAACGCTGAAATTTCCGCCTATACGGTCCAGAACACCACCCAGCATTGGGTCGAGGCCTTCGCCGAGGCGGGCGTGCCGTGCGGGCCGATTCACGATATGGGCCAGGTCTTCAACGACCCGCAGGTCCAGACTCTCAACATGGACCCCGAAGTGAACCATCATCGTCTCGGAAAGCTCAAGGTTGTCGGCCAGGCGGCAAAGCTGATGCGCACGCCGCAACAAATGCACTCGGCGACCCCCGATCTTGGCCAGCACACCGAGGAGATTCTCGGGGCGATGGGGATTGCCGCCGACGAGATTAAGAGCCTGCGGGAAGCGAACGTCATCTAGGAAGTTTGATCCACCGTCGGTCGGGTGAATTGCGGGGCCGTACCGTCGCGGGTATAAAGCCGGCGAACGCGCCGGTTCCGCGCGCCGATAACAACGTTCGAGGACGGTCATGAAGCTTTCCACCGAAAAGATCCTTGCCGAGGCCGATGGTGCCGTTGGGCGGGTCACGATTAACAATCCCGACCGTCGTAACGCGATCTCCCTGGAGATGTGGCAGGGTATCTCGGAGGCTTTTGATGCCTTTGGCGCCGATCCGGCGATCCGCTGCATTGTCATGGAGGGGGCCGGGGACAAGGCCTTCGCCTCCGGCGCGGATATCTCTCAGTTCAAGGAAAATCGCTCGAACGCCGACGCGGCCGCCGAATACGCCAAGATCTCCATGAGCGGCCGGCGCAAGATGCTGGATTGCGAGAAACCCTTCATCGCCAAGATCCGCGGGTTCTGCATGGGCGGTGGGCTCGGCATCGCCTTGGCGGCGGATATTCGGATCGCCTCCGATGACTCGACCTTTGGTGTTCCGGCCGCGCGTCTGTCGATCGCTTATGACCGGGTTAACCTCGGCAACCTCATGGCCTTGGTCGGACCGTCCAAGACCAAGGAGATCCTGATTACCGCCAAGCGATACACGGCGGCGGAAGCGGCTGGCATGGGATTGGTGAATGTTTGTGTGCCGGTCGGGGATCTCGATGCCGCTGTCGCCGACATGACGGATCGGATCGCCGAGAACGCGCCGCTGTCCATGCGGGCCTCGAAATTGACGGTGAATGAGCTCTTGAAGGACGATTCGGCTTTTGACTCGGATCTGGTGGACGCGCTGACCAAGGCGTGTTTCGACAGCCGGGACTATCAGGAAGGTCAGGAAGCCTTCATGAACAAGCGCAAGCCGGTCTTCGAGGGACGCTGATCTCCCTGATTGGGATCAATCTCCCGCGGTCATTTTGTTGATGGTGCGCGTGGTGCTGTGCCCTTGCTTGAACGTTGCGAGCAGCACCTTGCCGCCATTGGCTTGAACGAAGTCCGCCCCCACCACGGTCTCCACCGTATAGTCGCCGCCCTTGACCAGAACATCGGGTCTCACCGCCTTGATGAGGCGTTCCGGCGTGTCTTCCTCGAAAATCACCACGGCGTCGACATCCGCTAGCGCTGAGAGAACCACGGCGCGGGAGTTCTCATCGTGCAGCGGCCTGCTTGGGCCCTTGAGGCGCCGCGTCGACGCGTCACTATTCAAGCCGACGATAAGCCGATCACAGGCCGCTCGGGCTTGGCGCATGAGAGATACGTGGCCTGGATGCAGGATGTCGAAGCATCCGTTGGTGAAACCAATGCTCTGGCCATGCGACCGCCAGTTTTTGATTTTCGCCAACACATCGACGAGAGACCAAGACGGCTCTTGGTCATTCTCCGCCGGCAATTCATCAATTTCCACGCCTTTATGCTCCTTGCGGGTTCGCTAGCGCGCTGAAGGTTGAAACCTTATCCCAAATACAACGGTGAGCGACAAGCGGCGCCCAGATCCGATCCGTCATCCGAACGGCCCGCCGGCGCTCGGTGAGTGATATGGCATTCATGTGTGCGGGATCTCACGCGATCCCCGGGGTTTCACGCGATTCGGTTGATTCTTTCCGGCGAGTCCCCTATTCTGATTATAGAGCGAATGTGATAAAAGCTCGTTGAATTTATCTGGTAATTTAACTATATTTTTCCCAAGAACGAACCAAATGCGGTGAGAATCCCGAAAAATTCGGGTGGCCGCTTGGCATGTAGGGGGAAAATGTGGTCGATCTATCGGGCACGGAAGCGGATGAAACACTCGTAGGCACGGCGTCGGATGACATCATCGACGGCGGCGACGGGAATGATTCATTAAATGGTGGCGCCGGAAACGACACTCTGCTGGGACGATCGGCGGAGTTTGGCGACTATAACGACGAACCATACGCGGACACTCTCGAAGGCGGAACCGGCAACGATCTGCTGAGAGGCGGCGCCGGCGACGACGTCTATGTGTTCAATCTCGGTGATGGTCACGACACCATCAACGACGAATATCTTTATCACTTTCAGAACGATTTGGGCGGGGTGTTCAACCCGCAATATCTGGACGGCGGTCTGGATACCCTGAAATTCGGTCCGGGCATTTCGCCCTCGGATATCCTGATGACGTTTGACGGCGAGGACCTCTATGTGGGGATCGCCGAAGGCTCAACCGACATATTCGGCCTGTCCAATCTCATCAAGATCGAGAAATGGCAGGATTCCATTTACCGCGTCGAGAATATCGAGTTCGACGACGGGACGGTTTGGGGCGACGCGGACATTCGCGCGCGGATGATGGGTACCAGTGGCGACGACACCCTCAACTGGCTTCCCGAGAGTGACGCGGTAACCATCGACGGCCTCGGTGGAAACGATTCGATCAGCTCGACCGATGGTGATGATCATCTTCTCGGAGGCACGGGTTCCGATACCCTGCACGCCGGTGAAGGTAACAACACTCTGAACGGCGGCGCTGGTAACGACACCTTAAGCGCGGGTGATGGGACGGACCTTCTTGATGGCGGTTCGGGCGATGATGATCTCGACGGCGGCAATGGCGCCGACCTGCTGCTTGGCGGTGCCGGAGACGACACTCTGCGCGGCAGCGACGGCGTAAGCGACAGCACGGGCACCACGAATATCAACGAGACGGAGGATTCCGATACGCTGTCCGGCGGTCTCGGCAACGATTTGGTGCGCGGCGGCGGCGGTGACGACGTTTACCGTTTCCAACGGGGCGACGGCGCGGACTATGTCTCCGACGAGTATTTTCAGACCACCCAGACGGAACTGGGCCACATCTTCCCGACCGTGGAGATGAACGGCGGCGCGCTGGACATCATAGAGTTCGGGCCGGGAATCTCCTCCGGTGACCTATGGATGACCTTCGTCAATGACGAGTTGCTCATCGGCATTCGCGACGGCGCCACCGACCTGTTTGACCTTACCGATTCCATCACCATCGAGGATTGGCAGGACGAGCTGAACCGCGTTGAGGAAATTCATCTCGACGACGGCACGGTGCTGGATGTCATCGATATCATGTCGAACATCTCCGGCTCGCTTGGCGATGACACGATCACCTATACCGACGAGATGGACCTGATCGCCGATGGCGCGTCGGGGAATGATTCCATCATTTCGGGCGAGGGCGACGACGTCATAAATGGCGGAAGCGGCGAGGATACAATTGAGGCCGGTTGGGGGCAGGACACCGTATACGGGGACGCCGGCGCGGATCAGGTGAACGGCTCTTTCGGAGATGACTCCATCTTTGGCGGCGATGGCAACGACACCATCGATGGCGGCCAGCACAACGACTACCTGAACGGTGGCGCCGGAAACGATCTTCTCGAGGGTTCCTCGGGAATGACAGGCATATTGAACGAGGACGCGGGTCTCGACACGCTGGAGGGCGGAACCGGCACCGACACGCTGTATGGCGGCGGCGGAAATGACGTCTATGTCTATTCGTCGGGTGACGGTCAGGATCACATTTACGACAATTACCTTCTGGTCGCGCAAAGTCCGCTTGGCCATATCTTCCCTCCCGTCGCGATCGACGCTGGTGAGCTCGACCGCTTTCAAATGCTCGATTTCTCTCTCTCCGACGCGACTTTCTCGCTCGTGGGAATCAATTTGTACGTGGGCTTTGGGCAGGCCGGCGAGGGTGATTTCGACGACTTCAGCGACATGGTCTTGCTGGATGACTGGCTGCTGGGGTTCAACCGGATCGAGGAGTTCGAGTTCGGCGGAGATCCTTCGACCGCGGGCGACAACACGATCCTTACCGATCAGGAGATAATCGACGCCGCCAACCTGACCTATGTCTCGACAGCTGGCGACGACACGATAAACGCCGGGGATATCGGGTTCCGATTCGGCGGTGACGCCGGAAACGATCTGATCTCCGGAGGTAACGGCGCGGATGTCATTGACGGTGGTACCGGTAATGACACGGTTCTCGGCGGCGTGAGCGATGACCGGCTGATTGGTGGTTCCGGTGACGACGTTCTGAGTGGCGAGGTCGGAAATGACTTCCTGGCGGGCGGCGCTGGTTCCGATACGTTGCATGGCGGTTCTGGCCAGGACACATTCAGCGGAACAGCTTCCGAGTTGGATGGTGATTTCGTCGAGGGTATCACCAATGGCGATGTGATCGAAGTCGTTGGTGAAAGTTTTGGCGGCGGTGATGTCACGGTTCAACCCGCGGGCGAGACTTCGACCGTCCTCATCGATACCGACGGGGATGGAAACGCCGATATCAGCTTCACCATTTCGGGCGCTCGGACGCCCACGGTGCAACAGATAGGCGACAACACATATCTAAGCTTCGGTCAAACCGATGGGCTCGACATCACGGGTACGCCGGATGACGATTCCATTGAGGGCGGCTTTGGCGCCGACACGATTTCCGCGCTCGCGGGGGACGACACGATTCGCCTGCAGGGCGGCGAGGACTTTGTCGACGCGGGTGCCGGTAATGACCTTATCATCGGGCGGAATGCCTCGATCACGGTTTCCGGCGGCGCCGGCGATGACACGGTCATTGGCAGTTTCCGCGACGATTTCCTGGCCGGTGGCGCTGGCGATGACCGGATTGGTTCTGGACCAGGCAACGACACGGTAGTGGGGGGGGGCGGCAACGATACGATCTACGGACGCGGTATCGACTTGGATGGCGATCTCATTGCCGACCTCGAGCCGGGCGATGTCGTCCAACTGACCGACGCGGTCGTGACGCCGGATGACATCACACTCAGCAACGCCAATGGACGGACGACCGTTTCCATCGATACCGATGGTGACGGAAATCCCGATGTGTCCTTCGAATTGACCGGCACCTTCGGCGAAGTGACGACGCAGGCGTCGGGCGGCGTGACGACGATGGCTTTCGTGCCGGCGGTAAACGTGACCGGCGGCGCCGGTGATGACTCAATCCTGGGAACCCCGGGGCGGGACACGCTTTCCGGCGATGGCGGTCAGGATACGATCTCCGCGCTTGAGGATGACGATATCGTCGATGGTGGCGCTGGAAACGATAGTCTCGATGCCGGAGAAGGCGATGACACGGTT
>JADHLJ010000122.1 GCA_016780745.1 Alphaproteobacteria bacterium
AGGACGACGGGTTGGCGGGGTGGTTCGGCATCAGCGCGGCTAGCGGCCTTCTTGATCGGCGTCGCGGAAACCTATTGAATGCGGGAAACCGTCAGTCCGCCGAAAAGCGTTAGGATTTCCGTCATGTCTCTTAGTGTCGCCCATGACCATTCAACCGAAACCTTTGATCTGCCAGACCCGATCGAGGGACCGCAAGTCTGGTACAGCCCGGAGATGAGCGCCAGCGACGCCTGGGTTCACCAAATGACCGACGCGGATGTCGCCGAGATCGAGGCGGCAATGCGCCCGCTCGTTGCCGCCGAAAAGGATATCGCGCGGATTTCCAAGGCGGATTTCGAACTCCCCGCCTTGGCGCCGAAGCTGGCGAAAATTCACGAAGAAGTCATGAAGGGCCGAGGTTTCGCGCTGATCCGGGGCCTGCCGGTCGAGCGCTGGTCGATCCGCGAGGCGGCGACGGTCTATTACGGGCTCGGCACGCATTTCGGCAATGCCCGCTCCCAGAACGCCAAGGGTCATGTGTTGGGCCATGTGCGCGATCTTGGCCGCGACGCGGTAAACGACCAGAACGCCCGGATCTACCAGACCCGGGAGCGGCAGACCTTTCACACGGATTCCTGCGATATCGTCGCGCTGCTCTGTCTGAAAACCGCGCGGACCGGCGGTGCCTCGGCGCTGGTCAGCTCAATGACGATCTATAACGAGATGCACAAGCGGCGGCCCGACCTGCTGCGCCTGCTGTTCGAGCCCTTCGCGACCGACCGCCGGGGCGAAGTGCCCGAGGGCAAGAAGCCGTATTTCGAGATCCCGGTCTACAACCACCACGCGGGATATCTGTCGGCGATCTACGCGCGCCGGTATATCGAATCCGCCAGGCGCTTCGACGACGTCCCCGCCTTCACCGACGATCAGCGAGAGGCCCTGGATCTGTTCGACTCGCTGGCCAACGATCCGGCGATCAACCTGAATATGGACTTCCAGCCCGGCGACATGCAGCTGGTGCACAATCACACGATCCTGCATGACCGCACCGCCTATGAGGACTGGGATGAGCCTGAGAAAAAGCGGCATCTGCTGCGGCTCTGGCTCGCGGTACCGGGCGCCCGTCCGCTGCCGGAGATCTATGCCGAACGCTATGGCCAGGTCACGATCGGTGATCGCGGCGGGATTATCGTGCCGGGCTCGCGCCTGAACGCGCCCCTCGAGGCGGAATAAGCGGCGCGGTCAGTCTCCCGATTCCACCCCTGGCTCAACCATGTGCAAGGCGCGGATACGCCGGGCGGTTAGGATCGCGCGCATGCGGATGATCAGCACCACCACGAAATACAGCTGAAATCCCAACGCCATCAGCAACAGCGGGCTGAGCATCGCCGGGTCAATCGCCGGCGCGTCGAGGCGCGTCAGGCTGGCCGGTTGATGCAGGGTGTTCCACCAATCCACCGAGAACTTGATGATCGGCACATTCACCACGCCGACCAGCGCCAGGATCGCGCCAGCCCGCGCGCCGCGCTCGGGCTCGTCGAAGGCGTTTACCAGCGCGATATAGCCGAGATAGAGAAAGAACAGGATCAGCACCGAGGTCAGGCGCGCGTCCCAAACCCACCAGGTCCCCCACATCGGCTGGCCCCAGAGGGCGCCGGTGATCAGAGCCATGGCGGTGAAGCCGGCGCCGATCGGCGCGGCGGCCTGGGCGGCGACATCGGCGAGCGGGTGTTTCCAGATCAGGAAACTGGCGCTGGCGACGGCGAGTGTCATGTAGCAGAACATCGACATCCAGGCCGACGGCACGTGGACATACATGATCCGCACGGTCTCGCCCTGTTGGTAATCCGCCGGCGAGGTCAACAATCCCTGGTAAAGGCCAGCGGCAATCGACAGCACCGCCGCGCCGGCGACCCAGGGCAAAAGCTTCTCGGCAATCCGCATGAAGCGGGCGGGGTTGGCAAACCAATGCATGGAAGGTTATTGCCTCATGTCACGGCCTGCCGCAAGGCCGCCGCGGCCGCCCAGGGACAAAGCGGAATGGCGGCCAGCAACAGCGCGCCCAGCAACATCAGATGCGGCCCCGCGTCCTGGCCAATCGCCGCGGCCTCAACCGCGGAGACGCCAAAGATCAGCACCGGCACCGTAAGCGGCAGCACCAGCAAGGATACCAGGACACCCGCCCGGCGCGCGCCCAGGACCAGCGAGGCACCGACGGCTCCGATCAAGCTCAGCACCGGCGTGCCCAGCGCCATTGCCGCGAGCAGTGTCAGATAGGCGTCGGTATTCATATGCAGCAGCAAGCCCAGCAGCGGGGAGATCAACATGATCGGCAAGCCCGTCACCATCCAATGCGCCAGGCACTTGGCCAGCACCAACGCTTCCAGCGGCCAAGGCGCCATAACCAACAGATCCAAGGCGCCGTCTTCATGATCGGCTTGAAACAATCGGTCCAGCGAAAGCATCGCCGCCAATAACGCGCCGATCCAGACCACGCCCCCCGAGATCCGCTCAAGGATGCCCGGCTCGGGCCCGACGCCAAGTGGAAACAGCGCGACCACCAAGACAAAAAACATCAAGGCGATGGCGGCGTCGCTGCCCTGACGCATCGCCAGTTTCAACTCCCGTCGAATTATGGCGGTAAAGCCGTTCACGCGCCGAACTCCGACCAGATATCACCTGCGTCATCGGCATGGGACGCGCGGTAGTCCGCGAGGTCGATTTCACGTTCCGATCCGCCAAGCGCCACCGCGACATGCGAGGCAAGCACCACGATGCCGCCGCCATCGCGGTGCTCGGCGATCGCGCTTTCCAGCGCGCTCTGTCCCGCGACATCCAAGCCGACCGTGGGTTCGTCCAAAAGCCAGAGAGGAGCCGGCGCCGCGAGCAGGCGCGCCAGCGCCAATCGGCGCTTCTGACCGGAGGAGAGGAAGCGGACGGGGAACGAGGCCCGCTCGGTCAAACCGAAATGCTCAAGCGCGCGCCGCTCGGCGTCGGGATCATCGCGGAGACGGAAGGTGGACCAAAAGGTGAGATCTTCCGCCGTCGTGAGCGCCGGTTTAACACCGGTTGCGTGGCCGACATAATGCGCGCGAGCGCCATGACTCTGGCGATCCGCGCCAATATCGGCGCCGTCCCACAGGATTTTGCCCGACGACGGTGCCGACAGCCCCGCCATCAGGCGTAACAGGCTGGACTTTCCACTACCATTCGGGCCGACCAGGACCAGGGCGTCGCCGGAACTCAGCGTGAAATCCAACCCCGCGAAAACCCACCGCGCGCCGCGAACACAGCTCACCGCCGCTCCGTCGAAGACTGATTTGCGCGCGTTTTCCATATCGATCCAATAGCCGGGCGAGGCCGCGGCGTCCAGTGCGGGCGGACGGGGAAGCCGACATGGCGTTTCTTTCTACGGTCATCCCATCACGGGATGGAGTCCATTCACCAGAATCGAACGCGAGACGAAGGCGTTGTTATCTCCTCTTCCCGCCTTCCCACGATCAAGTAGCGAGATGCCGGTTACGAAGAGGTGAGTGTTTCGGCGATCGCCTCGGAAATCCAATTGGTCAGGGTATCCCGCGCGGGCCAGGCTTTGACGCCGCGCGGCTGAAGCAGATGGAAGCCGGCGTTTTCGGAACCAGGGGGCGACCATAGATCGATCAACCTTCCTCTATCGAATTCTTCCTCGACAAGCAGTCGAGGGGCCAAAGCGATGCCCTGGCCATTCGCCGCCGCGTCCATGGCCAGCCCGGTTTGATTAAAGCGCAAGACCCGGGCCTTGGGCGCGAGACCTGCTTGGTCGAACAACACCTCCCAATACGCATAGCTATCTTGTATCAGCGGATGCGGCGCGAAACCCTCTAGACCGTCGAGTGGCGGGAGATGGATCGCGAAGGAAGGCGCGCATACCGCTCGCAAGTCCAACGGTGCCAGTTGCTGGGACACCAACCCTCTCTCCCTCACCGGCGCCCCTTGGCGTATCGCCAGATCAACGCCGTCGGTTCTGAAATCCGCGATCTTTTCCGTGGCGATGGTCGCGACATCGATCGTGGGATGTCGTTCGGCGAAGTCAGCCAGTCTTGGGACAAGCCATTTCGACGCGAATGATGGCGGAACACTGAGGGTTACGCGATTGGACTTGGCCGATAGATCGCGGTTTGCCTCCGCGATGAGCGTCAGGGCCTGATGAATGGAAACGTGATACCGGCGGCCGGTATCCGTAAGCGTCAGGCCGCGCGCCAGCCGTTCGAAAAGTCGTGTGCCAAGGGCGCTTTCCAATGCGCGAACCTGTTGAGCGACGGCGCCTTGGGTCAGGTTGAGTTCTTCCCCGGCTCTGCGAAAGTTCAGATGCCTCGCCGCCGCGTCGAACATTCGCAAACTGTTCAGGTTAGGTCCACGCGGCATGGCGGGAAGTCCAAGACAGTAGATTTTCTACACTCTCGCGCGATGAATGATGATTGGTCAAGTTGGCCCCCCGGACCCATTTTCAAAGCTGAAGCAACCAATGATCACAAGGATACGGACCATGACGGATATGAAAGTAGCGTTGGTGACGGCGGGTGGTAGCGGCATGGGCGCGGACGCCGCGCGTCGTTTAGCGGCGGATGGTTTCAAACTCGCGATCCTGTCTTCCTCGGGTAAGGGTGAAGCGCTTGCGGTTGAGCGTGGCGGCGTCGGTGTCACCGGCTCCAATTTGTCGGGGGATGATCTTCAGGCTCTTGTTGATCTCGCCATGAACAACTGGGGGCGCATCGACGTCCTGGTGAATTCCGCGGGCCATGGTCCCAAGGGACCGGTCTTGGAAATCAGCGACGATGATTGGCACATGGGAATGGAGACGTATCTCATGAATGTGGTGCGCCCGACGCGCCTCGTGACACCGATCATGGCTGCTCAAGGCGGGGGATCGATCATCAATATCTCCACCTTCGCCGCGTTTGAGCCCGATCCGTTGTTTCCTACCTCTGGTGTTTTTCGCGCGGCGCTGGCGGGGTTCACCAAGCTCTTCACCGACAAATACGCCGGCGATAACATTCGCATGAACAATGTCCTCCCCGGCTTTATCGACAGTCTCGCGGAGACCGAGGACCGGCGGGCCCGCATCCCGATGGGTCGCTATGGGCGAACCGCGGAAGTGTCTTCCCTGATCGCCTATCTGGCGTCGAAGGGTGGTGGGTATATCACGGGCCAAAACCTGAAAGTCGACGGTGGATTGACGCGATCGGTTTGAGGAAGAGCGGGAAAGATCGTTGAGGTTGGGGAGAGGCGGCGGCGGCTTGCCTGGGCTGTGGAAATTTGATTGAAAAGTCAGCGGAATGGATCCCTCGCCGCACTCTCGCCGCCCAGGAATAGAAATGAACTCAGCGCTTGCGAACGGAATGGCATGTGGTATACCAGACGCCAGATGCCATGGAGATCACGTCCAATGATCTCACCTCGTCTCAACGCTTCGGATCCCGCTCATGAGCGCCGCGATCACCGCCAGTTCGGAGACTCAAACCGCCGTTTCCCTGGAACCGGTGGCGCGGAATTTCAGTCTCAAGGACCATGTCTACGGTGAGTTGCGCCAGGCGATCCTGGATGCGCGGATCTATGACGAGGCAACCGACCTGCGCCTGGACGAGCGTACCCTCGCCGAACAGCTGGGGATTTCCCGCACGCCGGTGCGCGAGGCGTTGGCGCGCTTGGCTCAGGAGGGTCTGGTTGAGATTCAGCCGCGCAAGGGCGTATTTATTCTGCGCAAGACGCGCGATGAGATCCTCGAGATGATTACCGTCTGGGCGGCCTTGGAAAGCATGGCCGCGCGGCTCGCCACGGAGCGGGCAAGCGAGGCCGAGATCGTTTCGCTCCGGCGCTTGGCCAGCGGTTTCGAGACCACGGATGCCCGGGCCCATATCGACGACTATTCCGAAGCCAATATCACCTTTCATCAGCGAATCCTCGAGCTCGGAAAATGTCCGATGCTGAAGGATATCGCCGACGGCCTGTTCGTCCATGTCCGCGCGGTGCGGAGCCGCGCGATGCATGAATCCGATCGGGTAACCCGGTCGGTCGCCGACCACCTGCACATCATCGAGGCGATCGAGGCGCGAAACGGAGATCTTGCCTCGACGCGGGTGCGCGAGCACACGATGGGGCTTTACGAACATGTCCAGCGCACCTGGTCCGAGCTTGACGGCCGGGCGCCCGAGATCAACGAGACTAGTTAGGAACACCTAGCGAGAAACACTCAGCTAGGAACGAACGGGGACTAAGGGAAACCATGACCGATTCAAACCAAGACACCGACGCGACCCAGAACCTGACCGACGGTTTTCACCTCGTCATCGACGCGCTGAAACTGAATGATCTGAACACCATGTACACGGTCCCCGGCATTCCGATCACCGATCTCGGACGGATGGCCCAGGCCGAGGGCATGCGGGTGATTTCGTTTCGTCATGAGCAGCACGCCGGTTATGCCGCCGCGATCGCGGGGTATCTCACCAAGAAGCCGGGTGTCTGCGTCACGGTCTCGGCGCCTGGCTTCCTGAACGGTCTGACGGCGCTGGCCCATGCCACGACGAATTGCTGGCCGATGATCCTGATCAGCGGCTCCTCCGAGCGCGAGATCGTCGATCTGCAGCAAGGCGACTACGAGGAAATGGATCAGCTCGCGGTCGCCAAGACGCTGTGCAAGGCGGCGTTCCGGGTGCTGAACGCCGAGGATATCGGTGTCGGCATCGCGCGGGCCTATCGGGCGGCGGTCTCGGGCCGTCCCGGTGGCGTCTATCTGGACCTGCCGGCCAAGCTTTTCGCCCAGGTGATGGATGCCGAGGAGGGCGCGAAGTCGCTTATCAAGGTCGTCGACCCGAGCCCCGCGCATATCCCCGCGCCGGCGGCCATCGATCGGGCCCTTGATGTTCTGAAATGCGCCAAGAAGCCGCTGATCATTCTCGGCAAGGGCGCCGCCTATGCCCAAGCCGATGACGCGGTCCGGAGCTTTGTCGAGAAAAGCGGCAGTCCCTATATCGCCATGAGCATGGCCAAGGGCCTGTTGCCGGACGATCACCCGCAATATGCCGGCGCCGCGCGGTCGCTGGTCCTGAAGGAAGCCGACACGGTGATGCTGATCGGCGCGCGTCTCAACTGGTTGCTCGGCCACGGCAAGGGCAAGCAATGGGGCGAGCCGGGCTCGAAGAAATTCATCCATATCGACATCGACCCGAGAGAGATGGACAGCAACCAGCCGATCGCGGCGCCGCTGGTCGGGGATATCGAAAGCTGCCTTGGAGCCCTGCTGGATGGTATGGGCGATAGCTGGCCGACCCCGCCGGCGGAGTGGATGGCGGCGATCCGCGAGAAGGTGGAGACCAATGTCGCGCGGATGGCGCCCAGGCTTCAGAACAACAATGTGCCGATGGATTTCCACGGCGCGCTTGGTGCTCTGAAAGCCATCATCAAGGAAAATCCCGAGACCATCCTGGTCAACGAGGGCGCGAACACCCTGGATTTCGCCCGCAGCATCATTGACATGTACAAGCCCCGCAAGCGCCTGGATGTCGGCACCTGGGGGGTCATGGGCATCGGCATGGGCTCGGCCATCGCGGCCGCGGTCGAGACCGGCAATCCCGTGATCGCCGTCGAGGGCGACAGCGCCTTCGGCTTCTCCGGCATGGAGATCGAGACCATCTGCCGGTACCAGTTGCCGGTCTGCGTGGTGGTGTTCAACAACTCCGGCATCTATCGGGGCACCGACGCCAACCCGACCGGTGGCGCCGACCCGGCCCCGACCGTCTTCACCAAGGACGCGCGCTATGACTGGATGATCAAGGCCTTCCACGGCGTCGGCGTGAACGCCACCAGCCCGGATGAGCTTAGCCAGGCGGTGAAGGAAGCGATTGCCTCCGGCAAGCCGACCCTGATCAACGCCGTGATCAACCCGGAAGCCGGCACCGAGAGCGGACGGATCGGCAATCTCAACCCGCAAAGCGTTGTATCCAAGAAAAAATAATGATGGCGAATCGGTAACCGGCCATCCAAGGGAGTTAAGCCAATGGAAGCCCTTAAAGGCGTTAAAATTCTCGACTTCACCCATGTTCAATCCGGCCCGACCTGCACACAGTTGCTCGCCTGGTTCGGCGCCGACGTGATCAAGGTTGAGCGTCCCGGCGTCGGTGACGCGACCCGCAAACAGCTGGTCGACGTGCCCGGCGCGGACAGCCTCTATTTCACCATGCTGAACCACAACAAACGGTCGCTAACCCTGAACACCAAGAACGAGACGGGTAAGGAAGTGCTGACCCGACTGGTCAAGGAATGCGACGTGTTGGTGGAGAATTTCGCCCCCGGCGCGATGGAGCGCATGGGTTTTGGCTGGGAGCAGATCCAGGCCATCAATCCCCGCATGATCATGGCCTCGGTCAAGGGCTTCGGCCCCGGCCCCTTCGAGGATTGCAAGGTCTATGAGAACATCGCGCAATGCGCCGGCGGCGCCGCCTCGACCACTGGCTTCAATGACGGTGTGCCGCTGGTCACCGGCGCGCAGATCGGCGATAGCGGCACCGGTCTGCATCTGGCGCTCGGCATCGTCACGGCGCTGTATCACCGCACCCATAGCGGCAAGGGTCAGCGGGTGCTGGCCTCGATGCAGGATGGCGTGCTCAACCTTTGCCGGGTCAAGCTCAGGGATCAGCAGCGGCTGGCGGCGGGTCCGCTGACCGAATACTCCCAGCATGGCGAGGGCACGCCCTTCGGCGACACCACGCCCCGGGCCGGCAATGATTCCGGCGGCGGGCAGCCGGGCCGGATCCTGAAATGCAAGGGCTGGGAGCAGGATCCCAACGCCTATACCTATTTCATCACCCAGGCCGCCGCCTGGCCGAAGATCTGTGATGCCATCGGCAAGCCCGAGTGGAAGGAAGATCCGGATTACGCGACCCCGAATGCCCGGCTCACGCGCCTGAACGAAGTATTCGGCGCGATCGAGGACTGGACCATGACCAAGTCCAAATACGAGGTCATGGACATCTGCAACCCCCTGGATATTCCGGTCGGCCCGATCCTGTCGATGAAGGAGATCGCGGCGGAGCAAAGCCTGCGTGATACCGGTACCATCGTCGAGGTCGATCACCCGGAGCGCGGCGCGTACCTCACCGTCGGATGCCCGGTGAAGCTCTCGGCCTCGCCCGCGGATGTCCAACGCTCGCCGCTATTGGGAGAGCATAACGACGAGATCCTGCGCGATGTCCTCGGCTATGACGGCGAGGATTTGGAAGCGGTATGGAACAGCGGCGCGGTCGGTGATCGTCCTGCCCAAGCGGCGGAGTAGTTGCCCCCCCACACAACTTCGTCATCCCGCCCCCCGTTTGCACGAGGGCAAGCGAAGGGCGGGACCCATTCCTCCGGACCTTCCGCGTCACGGTGATTGCAATCAGGTCGCTGCTCCAGCTCCGATTATCTCCGAGCGCCGGAGGAATGGGCCCCGCGTTTCCGCGGGGTGACGGTTTGATGGTGACGGATTGATGAAGGTCGCCGATAACCATGACTCTTGAACTCCCGACCACGCGGCTTCCAAGCCTCGCCGAGATGCGGCTGGCCTCGAACCGGTACAACTGGACCAACGCCTTCGTCTCAACGATCTTCGCGGTCACCGGGCCGATCGCGATCATCCTGACCGTCGCCGCGGCGGGTGGGTTGTCCAAGGAGATTATTGACGGGTGGATCTTCGCCGCGTTCTTCGTCGGCGGCATTCTGACCATCCTGTGCAGCCTGTTCTATCGCATGCCGCTGGCCTTGGCCTGGACCATGCCGGGCTCGGCGCTGCTGATCACCGCGCTGGACCATCTCACCTTCCCCGAGGCGGTGGGAGCATTTCTGGTCTCCGGCGTGGTCATGGTGCTGCTTGGTGTCAGTGGCCTTGTCACCCGGATCATGGCGGCGATCCCGGTTGGCGTGGCCATGGGCATGGTGGCCGGCGTGTTCTTGCCCTTCGGCATCGACCTGATCACCGGGTTTGGCAACAGCCCGGTGCTCAGCATCGCCATGGTCGCGGCGTTCGTCGGCTTCACCGCGATCCCGGCCCTGGGCCGTGTCGTCCCGCCACTGCTGGCGGCGTTGATCGCCGGCACCGTCGCCGCAATCGCGCTCGGCGATACCCCGAGCTTTCCAAGCGACACGACCTTGATCGCCGGGCCGATGATCGTGGTGCCGGTGTTCAGCCTCGCGGCGCTTCTGGAATTGGTGGTGCCGCTGGTGATCTCGGTCCTGGCGGTCCAGAATCTCCAGGGCTTCACGGTTCTGGCCGAGGCCGGCCACAAGCCGCCGACCGGGATGCTGACCGTCGCCTGCGGTTACGGAACCCTGGCAATGGGCATTCTCGGCTCGGTCCCGACCTGCGTCACCGGCCCGGCCAACGCTTTCCTGACAAGCTCCGGCAAGCGCGAGCATCAATATATGGGCGGCATCCTGTTCGGCCTGATGTTCGCCGGTGTCGGCCTGCTCGCCCCGATGCTGACCCAAGCCGCGACCACGATGCCGAGGGTATTCATCACCGCGCTCGGCGGCCTGGCCATGCTCCCCGTCCTGATCGGCGCGTTCCGAGCGGCCTTTTCGGGCGGCGGCGCGGCGCTAGGACCGCTGGTGTCCTTCGTGGTGACGGTAAGCGGGATCACCCTCTTCAACATCGGCGCCCCGTTCTGGGGCGTGGTGTTCGGCTATCTCGTGCATGTGGGGTTGGATCGGCGAGGGTGAGAGGGAGAGCAATCGATGACGCGATTCATTTTCTCCATCAAGACGCCTATCCCGACCTGTCGAATTCCCAGCGAAAGCTGGGACCCATTCCGCTTTCTTACAACGAATGACAGATGCATTCGGATTGCCGCGGGCCGTCAATTTGATTGGCCGTCCGACTTTTGGTTGGCGACCTAGGCATGGATCCCAGCTTTCGCTGGGAATACGGCAAAAATGGACTCATCGGCCAAAAGCTATCGCCTCACGCCGTTCACCTAATCCATCCCTCACCCATGCACGGTCTTAATGTTCCACGCCTTCAGCAGGATCGGCTCCAACACGTGCCAATCCAGCACCCCGGTCTTCTCGGCCCAGCCATCGTAGTCCCGCAACAAATCCTTCTCTAACGGCGCGTTGGCGCCGATCAGGTTGTTGAGCTCGGTGCGGTCGACATCCATGTCGTAGAGCTCCCACGGCTCGCCATGCAGACGGACGAGCTTGTGGTTGCCCCAGCGGATGGCGCTGTTGCCCTCATGCTCCCAGAAGGTCGGCGCTTCCCGGGTCCAGCGCTTGCCCTGGAACATCCCGATCAGCGACTCGCCGTCGAGGGACTGGATCTCGTGGCCGCCATATTCCTTGGGATAGGCGGCCCCGGCGGCCTCCAGGATGGTGGGCATGATATCGACCACATGGGCGGCCTCGTGGCTGATATGGGGGCGCTTGATCCGCTCCGGCCAGTGCACCACCAGCGGGGTCGAGATCCCGCCCTCGTGGACCCAGTGCTTGAACAGGCGAAACGGCGTGTTCGAGACATTGGCCCAGGGCAGCTCATAGCTCTGGAAGGTCTCGTCGCTACCGGGATTGAGGCCGACAATGTTACCGAGCGTGATCCGCCGGCCGTCCAGGGTGTGCTCCGGGTAGCGCTGGGCGACCCCGTCCTCGGCCATGAATTCGGCGCAACCGCCATTGTCCGAGAGGAACATGATCAGCGTGTTGTCGAGCTCGCCGCGCGCGCGCAAGGCCTCGACCAGGCGGCCGATCGACTGGTCCATGCGGTCGACCTGGGCGGCGTAGACCGCCATGCGGGCGGCTTCCCAATCGGTTTCCTTCACGTCGCTCCAGGCCGGCGCGTCGGCG
>JADHLJ010000123.1 GCA_016780745.1 Alphaproteobacteria bacterium
TCGCGTGACCGTTCATGTTCGAGGTCTTGCCCTGATCGGTGCCCATGCCGAGCGTGGTGTAGCGTTTCAGATGCTCAACCGAGATATAGCCCTCGCGATGCGCCAACTCGACATCGCTGGCGGTGACGTCGTCCTGGAGATCAACGAACTTCTTGCCCGGCCCCGGCACCCGCCAGAGCGCGACCAACGGCTTGCCGGACGATGCCTCGGCCTTCGGCACTTCCACTGGCGAGGCGGCAAATCCCAGAAGCTCGGCGGCCTCGGCCCCGGCTTCGGCGCCTTGGCGCAGACAATCGGCCAGCGCGAGATTTCCCGCTCCGGCACCCGCCGAGCGTTCGGCCTGACGGGACGCTCCCGGCACGAAGCCGGCGATTGTTTCATCATAGACGGGCCGCGCGCCGGAATGGCTGTGCAGATGCACATTCGGGCTCCAGCCACCGGAAATCGCCAGCAGGTCACAGGACAGATTGAAGGCATTGCCGGTGACCGCGCGACCATCATCGCTGATCGGCGCGATATCGACGCTGTGTAGGGCCATATAGCCCTTGGTGCCGATGACGGCGGAGCCGGTAAGGCATTCGATCCCCGCCGCCTCGGCCTTGGCCTTGAGAGCTTCGTTACCGCCGGGGCGGCTGTCGACCAGGGCGTGCACCGCGATCCCGGCGCGGGCGAGGTCCAGGGCCGTCGCGTAACCGTCGTCGTTATTGGCGAAGACAACGGCGCGCTTGCCCGGCTGAACGGCGAAGCGGTTGACGTAGCTCCGCGCCGCCGAGGCCAGCATCACGCCGGGTCGGTCATTATCGGCGAAGACCAGAGGGCGCTCGGTCGCGCCGGCGGCCAGCACCACGCGCTTGGCCCGGAAATGCCAGAGTCGTTGACGGACGCCGAAGGCGGGCGGGATCGCTAGGTGATCGGATACCCGCTCGACCGCCGCGATAACATTGCCGTCGTAATAGCCGAAACCCATGGTCCGGGTCATGACGGTCACGTTGTCGAGGTTTTCGAGTTCCGCGGTTGCCGCGCGGACCCAATCCATGGCCGGCGCGTCGCCCAACACCTCGCGGTCCGAGCGCAGGCGTCCGCCGAGCGCATCGCTCTCTTCAAGCAAGGTGACCCGGGCGCCGGAGCGACCCGCCGACAGTGCCGCCGCGATCCCGGCGGGCCCGCCACCGATGACGAGCACGTCGCAATGAGCATGCATCTTGTCATAGGCATCGGGGTCGGCCAGCGTCGTGCCCGTGCCCATGCCGGCGGCCTTGCGGATGAAATGCTCGTAGAAATGCCAGCCGGGCAGCCCCATGAAGGTCTTGTAGTAGAACCCGGCGACGAAGACCGGCGAGAGCAGGGCATTTACCTGCATCACGTCGAACATGAGGTTCGGCCAGCGGTTCTGGCTATTTGCCTCCAGCCCCGCGAAAAGCTCGGTCACCGTCGCGCGTGTGTTCGGCTCGTGCCGCCCGCCGGATCTGAGCTCGACCAGGGCGTTTGGTTCCTCCGGGCCAGCGGAATAGATGCCGCGCGGACGGTGATACTTAAAGCTACGCCCCACCAGCCGCACGCCATTGGCCAACAAAGCCGAGGCCAGGGTGTCACCGCGATAGCCGTTATAGGATTTGCCGTCGAAGGTGAAGGGCAGGGGCGCCAGGCGGTCAACCTCGCCGCCTTCGTCCAGACGGAAGGGTTGCTCGGCGTTGCGTGGGAGCAGCAGGCTGGGGATCAGGTCGCGCGGCGAGATCATGACGCGCCTCCGCTCTTGGCCGAGAGATCCTCATGCGGCAGGCCGGTCGCCAGAACCTCATGGGTCAGGGTATCGCGTAGCACCCGGATAAAGGCGCGGCAGCCCTGGATATGCTGCCAGGTTTCCTGATGCGGGCCGCGGGGGTTGTCGCGGATATAGACATAGTCGAACCAGTCCTCGGCGCTGGCGTCGCCGGCATGCGCCGGGCGCGTCTTGGTCGCGTCGCCGATATAGCTGAATTCCTCGTGGTCCCTGAGACCGCAATAGGGGCAGTCGAGCCTAATCATGTTCCGCCTCCTAGTGCCGGTTCGGATAGGGGCCGGCGCCCCGTTCGTCGACCATGTAGCCACGCTCGAACCGCTCCAGGTTCAGCCCGGCGTTCAATTCATGCGGCGCGTCATTGGCGATGGTATGGGCAAAGACCCAGCCCGAGCCCGGCGTCGCCTTGAAGCCGCCATAGCACCAGCCACAATTGAGATAGAGATTGTCGATCGGTGATTTGCCGATGATCGGACTGCCATCCATCGACATATCCATCACCCCGCCCCAATGCCTGAGGATTCTGAGGCGCGAGAGGCTGGGGATCATCGCCAGTCCGGCGCTGACCACATGCTCGATCATAGGTGTGTTCCCGCGCTGGGCGTAGGAATTGTACATGTCGATATCGCCGCCGAAGACCAGGCCGCCCTTGTCGGACTGACTGACATAGAAATGCCCGGCGCCGAAAGTCACGACGGTATCGATCAGCGGCTTCAGCGGTTCCGAGACGAAGGCCTGCAGCACATGGCTTTCGATTGGTAGCTTCATGCCGAGCTTGGAAGCCAGATGCCCGGTACTGCCGGCAACAGCGAAGCCGATCTTGCCGCAACCGATATCGCCGCGAGAGGTCTCGACCGCGGTGATCCGATTTCCCTCGCGCTTGAAGCCGGTGACCTCGCAATTCTGGATGATGTCGACACCCAGACGGTCGGCGCCCCGAGCCAGGCCCCAGGCGACGGCGTCATGGCGCGCCGTGCCGCCGCGCGGTTGCTTCAGGCCGCCATAAATCGGAAAGCGCGCGTTATCGGAGAAATCCAGATACGGCATCTCGCGCTGGACCTGTTTCCTGTCCAGCAATTCGGCGTCGATGCCGTTCAGCCGCATGGTATTGCCGCGCCGCGCGAAGGCGTCCATCTGGCTGTCGGAATGGGCGAGGTTGGTGACCGCGCGCTGGCTGAACATGACGTTGAAGTTCAACTCGTCGCTCAGCTGTTCCCACAGTTGCAGCGATTTCTCGTAGAAATGCGCGTTTTCCTCGAGCATGTAGTTGGAGCGCACGATCGTGGTGTTGCGCCCGGTATTGCCGCCGCCGAGATAGCCTTTCTCTAGCACCGCGATGTTGCGGATGCCGTGGTTCTTGGCGAGATAAAAGGCGCTGGCCATGCCATGGCCGCCGGCGCCGACGATGATCACGTCGTAGCTTTTCTTGGGCTCCGGATCACGCCAGGCCCGCCGCCAGTCCTTGTGACCGGTCAGCGCGTGGCGCAGCAGACTAAAAGCGGAATATTCGGCCATGAGCGGGGAGGGTCCACACATCAGAGGATGACGAGGCCGCGAAAATCGACCTTGTTCGCTTTTAGCATCCCCCGGAGAAGGCAAAAAGCCCAATACGGACGAAGTTTAAGGAGTTTCCGCCGCCCTAGCTCTTCACGAGGCGGAGATGGGGAGGGCGCGGACGATTGGCCACCTCGGTTTCTTGGGCGGCGGCGCGCTCCTTGGCGGTTCGATCAGCTCTCACAGTGACCTGAATGAGCAGGCACTAGCTATGCTAGGAGCGGACCAGACGTAAATGTGTCGCCGCCGCTTCCGGGCCGATGCCGCGTTTGCCATCCCGGCCCTGTTCGACCTGCTGGAGGCGGAAGGCTGGGACTATGCCATCCGCATCAAAGGCAACCCCAAACTGCATGAGCAGGTGGCATTCCTTACCAGACGGCCACGAGGCCGGCCACCGAACCATGTGGTGCGCCGCTACACTAGCTTTCACTACCGCGCCAAGAGCTGGTCGAAGGCCCGACGCATCGTCGCCAAGATCGAGTTCCACCCGGGTGAACTGTTCCCGACCGTCGGCTTCCTGGTCACCAACCGCAGTCTGCCGAACGAGCGGGTATTTGCGTTCTATAACGACAGAGGCACGGTGGAGCAGCACATCAAAGAGGGCAAGTACGCTCTGAAGTGGACGCGGCTGTCCTGCATGCGGTTTGCCGCCAATGCCGTCCGGCTCCAGCTTCACGCCCTGGCCTATAATCTGGCCAACTTTCTGCGCACCATCGCGACACCGGAAGCCATCAAGTCTTGGTCGCTGACGTCGCTGCGGGAGCGCCTGATCAAAACCGGCACCAGGCCGGTCTAGCACGCGCGCTATGCCATCTTCCAGATGGCCGAAGCCGGTCTGCCGAGGTCTGTATTCAACGGCATCCTGGCTTTGATCAACGGCCTGCGCGGGCCGCCAGCAGTAAAGGCTGCAGTATGATGGTGGCCATTCCGATAAAACTTGGAAGCGAGGCTGAGGCTGGCGACAGCAAGGATCAACACGCCGTGATTTTGGCATTTTGTAGGGCAATTGTGGGAATCGCGCGCGCAGCACACACAGACGGCGCTCTGAACCCTCGATTGGGTGGGCAAACTGGGTTGAACGACGGGATTATCGACGATAGTCTGACCGCAGGCGTTCCAAATGGGAAATGCCGGTTCCGTCTTCAGGTTGGGCCAGAATCTTGCTATTCTACTGTCAGCCAAGGGCGGATGGGCCGTCCATCTGGGAAATGTCGGTTTAATGTCATCTGGAACAGATTTGTGCTTACCTTTCGCAAAAATTATAGGTGATATTCAAAAACACATAAATTCGGATGAGATTTGGGATGGCGTCATACATCCCTTGTGGCGCTCACGAAACATCCTGGCGTTGGACTGTGTTTTACGGTGCATGATCGAACATCATCCTGAAAATATTGATTTTTACAATGCTCTAATGCATATAAACGCTTATAGGGGGTTAATTAAAAATTACCCTAGCCCACGATTGGCGTCGCGACTGGCTCCGCGAAATGGGCGCGCGTTGCTTTACAAGCGCTACTACGACGCATTGGACAAATTATACGCGGACGATGTTGAAGGCAGCATCCCTCTCTTTAGAAAAATCGCCAAGGTCGTGCCAAGTGAAGCCCCATTCTGCTTTGGAGCCAACCTGCGAAACGCACGGGAAGTTGATGGAATTTTAGCTCTCGACGACACGCTGGAAATGGAAATTTCATTATCGAAAGAATGCGATATGCAGGATCCCAGCGTCCCTACGGTTCTGGTATCCGCCGACGGTAAATATCTGGATCGATTTGGTGCACAGTTTTTCGAAACCCTTCAAGATCAAGCCACCGGCGCTGACGTGCACTTTCACTATTGCGGGTTCGAAGGTGACTGGTCCGCCTGGCTCGCCGACATGCGAAACCAGTGGCACAATCTCGCGTTTTCCGCATCCCATAGTTCCGGATATGGTATGCAGCGCCCCACCTTTTTTGCGTGCTCAAGACTGCTGGTGCTCCCGAGGATTTTGCGCCTGACGAACCGGCCCGTTCTCATGCTGGACTTCGACGCCACTTTGCGCGGCGATCCGCGGCGACTTGCCACACGGCTTGGTCAAATTGACGTTGGGCTCTCGCAAACCGAGGGGACATCCTTTTGGAACCGGATCATCGCCAATTTTCTCTGGGTCGCGCCAACTCCCGCAGGGCACCTTTTCGCGGATTGGGTGTCCCGCTATGTCCATCACGTGCTTCGGTCGCCGGAATGCGCCTGGACGCTCGATCAAACTTCTCTCTGGATGGTCAAGCGGCTGGTGGAGCGGAAATTGCCGGATGCGAGATTTGCAAATCTTCTCGGAATCGTTCGTAAAAATGGTGAAATCCGTGACGTGCGCGCCGAACTGCTTCACCATAAATCCGCGTCCAGAACATCGCGCCTAGAGCGAGTTTAGTTTAGCCTCGATCATAACCAGAGGCGGCGAAATAGTTTTCACATTCCATCAGTGAGAAGGCCTTGATGGCCTTTGCCATGGCATCCTACAGATCCGCCTTCAGTCCAGCCATTTCCGCGAATTGTGAGGCGGTGATGTCGTTGTCTCGAAGGAAACGACGAATGCGAATTTTCAATCGTTCATTGCTCATGACTTTTTCCTACCGAAGCGATCTTTCGGTCAGTCACAGTGTATGAAAATTCGCCAATGATTGAACCGCTAAATGATGATCGGAAATCGTTCGAGTTGGGAGCGGTTTTCATGCGGTAAAATCCAATCGCGTTCCGAGGTTTCCGCCATCTCGTATTTAAATCGGATTTTCTAATGCGTGATCAGGTCCGAGCAATGATCATGAGCAATCCCTACTTCGTCCTTTCCGCCAGCCGCTCGGTGATCGCGGCCGAGAGGCGGGCGGCTTCTCCGGCCATGGCGTCGACGATGGTCAACGCCGGCTGGCGAATGATCCCCTCGATGGTCAAGCGATCGCCACCATCGGCGATTACCCGGTCGACCAATTGGCCGAACTCGCGCTCCAGGATCGTCACCCGGACCGGGTTGCTGGCCAGCCAACGGGCGGCGTTGACGCGGATGGCGCCGAGGCTTTCATTGGTTTTGATGAATTCGCGGACTCGCGCGCCGGTGATGTCCGGGCCGAGGCGAGCGGTCATCTCGATGCCGATCCAGGCGAACCACCAGCGCCAGGGGTCGGCGCGCAACTCTCCGTCGTCATAAACATCCTGCAATAGATGCAATGTGGTCATCGGCGCGTCGGCTTTCAGGCGCACCACCTGAGGCGGCAGCGCCGTCAGGGTCAGCGCGTGGAATCGCTTGTCCGGTGCCTTGCGGGTGAACAAGCCCTCGGACTTGCCACCACGCAGCCCAGCCGCGACCATCAGGTCGTTGGTCTCGGTGACCTCGAACCAGTGGCGCAGGGCCATGGCCATGCCCCGAATTTGATCGTCATTGGTCGAGGCTTCAGGCATACGCATCCTCCACGACTTATGATATAATGTTCCGGGTGGTTTAGGGAGGCTGGATCGCGCGTTCGTCCGATAGGGGTGGGAACGCGGCGAATCTCCTTGGATTGACCGCATGAATTAGCGATGATCGACCTACAACCGACGGCAAGTCGGAGCGGGTCGAGACCCGGGTTGTAGGTAACCCGGAATTGCGCAGGAACGAGGGGGAGCCTCGCGGCTCGCGACGCATGAGGGATTTGGGACAAGGCTTCCTTGGTCGCGCTGGGTCGGCGATTAATTACTTTTTCCGCGACCGGGAGATTATCCTTCGGTCGGATGGACAGATCCGCTATTTCACCCTGACCCGACGGTTGCAATTGTCGCTGGTTGTTGGCTGGTTCCTGATCGCTGGTTGGGTCGGATTCGCGACCGTCGGCTATGTGAAGCAGTTCTCGCTGATAGAGGCCAAGAACCAGGCGATCTGGCGATCTCAGGCCTCTTACCGAGAACTTTTGGATCAGGTTTCCGACTATCAGCTCTCCATTGTCAGCATCACCCGGGATCTCAAGGAAACCCAAGCGCATCTGCGCCGGCTGTTTGATCAGAACGAGACTCTCAAGCATACGCTGTATTCGACCGAAACCGAGTTGAAGCTCACCCAGGTGGAGCGCGACCGGATCACCACCGGGCGCCACGCCTTGCGCGATCAGTTCGAGCTGCTCGGCAAGGAAGTGCGCCGGATGACGAGCAAGAACAACGCGCTGGAGAGCCATATCGGTAATCTGCGCGGGCATCTCGAAAATGTTCAGGCTGAAAAAGCCGAGATCGCGGCGGAGCGTCGGGCCATGGGCGACCGGCTCTGGCGGCTGAGCAATGATCTGCAAGGCTCGATCATGCGCGGTGAGCAGCTGGAGGCGACCATCGGCTCGCTACGTTCGGACCTGCGCAACGCGATGATCAGCAAGGGATCGATCGCGGTTGAGAACGATACCTTGCGGGCTCGGGTCGCGAACCTGGAAACCAGTCTCGCCGAGGAAGCTAACCAGCATCGCGCGCAACTGGAGGCGATTTCCGAACGGGCGCTGAAAAATATCCATACACTGGAAAAGGTTCTTACCCGCACCGGCCTTGATCTTCAGAACCTCGCGCCGTTGCCGAAGGGCACGATCATGGGTCAGGGCGGTCCGTTCGTGCCTTATCATCCGGACATGCGGCCGACCGAGGACGTGGATACGCTGGAAGCCGAGATTCAGGTTAACATTGATCGCTGGGCCCAACTGCGCGATCTCGTGGCGACCGTGCCGCTCATCGCGCCAATCGAGACGGGCTATGTTTCCAGCCGTTTCGGGCGCCGGAAGGATCCGATCACCAAGCGCTGGGCCATGCATAAAGGCTTGGATATGAGCGCTCCTTACAAGACGCCCGTGCTATCGACCGCGCCTGGTACCGTGGTGTTCGCCGGTCGCCGGGGCTATTACGGGCGAACGATCGACGTCCAACATGAAAATGGGCTCATGACACGCTACGCTCATCTGTATAGGATCAAGGTTAAGCGAGGGCAAAAGGTCGATCTCGGCGAGACAATAGGCCTGCTTGGAAGTTCCGGACGGAGCACCGGGCCGCATGTTCACTACGAGATCCGGCACTTGGGTAAGGCACTCAATCCCAGGAAGTTCCTAAGGGCGACACGAAATGTTCAATAACAAAAAAGAACTGACCACGCCGACCACCAGCGCGGTGAAAAACGCCGCGCCGTCCCTGCTTAGCTCGGATCTGGTGATCAACGGAAACCTCGAGAGTGACGGCGACATGCAAGTCGACGGCACCATCGAGGGCGACATCAAAAGCAAACAACTGACGATCAGCGCGAGTGCCGTGGTTCGCGGCTCCGTGGAAGCTGAGTCCGTCGTGATCGCGGGTAATGTGACCGGTCAGATCAAGGCGCGCCATGTGACCTTGAACAAAAGCGCCAAGGTGATCGCGGACGTCATTCAAGAACGTTTGACGATTGAGCCAGGCGCTTTCTTCGAGGGCAACTGCCGCCACTTTCCAGGTGAGGAAGAGGCCGCGCCGAGGCGGATCGAACAGAGGCCTCCGGCCAAGACGAATGGAACCGGAACCACGTCGAAATCCTCCAAGACCGAGGAAATCGCGGCTAGTGACGCCGCCTGATCGGTTTCGGGGCTATCCGTCGCGCTTTGGGGCCGTCGCGCTTTGGGGCCGTCGCGCTTTGGGGCGGTCGAGCTCTGGGGGCGCCGAATTCCGGGGGGTACGCATTAGCGTGAGAGCGCAGTCACGGTTGTCGGGCATGCGGATGTCTGGTTTCCGTGGAGGCGCTGGCGGCAATCCTTGCTACGAATAAATCGCGTGGCGCTAGCGGTGCTCCAGCCTGTCTCTCGGGAGCCTAGCCGCAGCCGATAGACCTGCATCGCCTCCAATACGCGTTGTACGTAATTTCGGGTTTCCGCGAAGGGAATTCGCTCGATCCAGTCAACCATGTCGACGTCGCTCGTGCGTGGATCGCCGCGCTCCTTCAACCAGCGTTCCACCCGATGCGGACCGGCGTTATAGGCCGCAAGCGCGAGGACATATTCTCCACCAAATCGATCGATCTGGGCCTTCAGATAGCGAGATCCGAGGCGCATGTTGTAGTCCGGGTCCACGGTCAGACGACCGCGCCCATAGGGGATCTTGAGGCCTCGTGCCACGCTACGGGCGGTGGCCGGCATCAATTGCATGAGCCCAAGTGCGCCGACCCGGCTGCGCGCGGCCTCGTCGAATCCGCTCTCCTGGCGTATCACGGCAAGGGTCAAGGCCGGCTCCGGCGCGTCCTGGCGCGGCACGTCGATCAGGGGATAGCCGGCATCACTCAAGATATGCCCGGATCGCGCGGCGCGGCGGGCTGTATAGACACCGATGTCGACATACCCTTGGGATCGAGCGATCGCGGCGATCCAGACGGCCTCGTCACGTGACATCGCGGCGCGCGCGGCTTGGCGAAAGAATCGTCGCGCCAGCTTCTCTCGCTTGATTTTGGAAAGCGCGACCGCGATCTCGACCAGCTCCTGGATGCCGTCGCTGGTTGGTATCGCCGCCGCGGGCGTGGGCGGGGCTGGGAGCCGCTGGATGCTCGAAGGAACTTTTTCGGCGGCGAGTTGGCCGTAGAAGGTCGTCTGATGAACGGCGGCGCGAGCGTACCAGGATTGGGAGGCGGTTTCCGCGCCCGAGCTTTCCAGCGCCCGCCCGGCCCAATAAGCGGCCCGAGCCAGGCTTATCGGGGTCGTTACCCGCGCGTGCAGGTCAGTGAAATAGCCCGTCGCTTCGGCGGCCTTGTCGCGATAACGCAACGCAATCCATCCAGCGTGCCACTGGGCATCGGCGAAGGTCGCGCCCTGGCGTTGCACGTGCCCGGCCGCGAGGAGATAGGCATCCTCGAGCCTGCCGCTATCCAAGGCGTAGCGCACCTGGCGCGACCGCTCCTTCCACCATAAGGCTCGAAACTCCGGCGTTTCGGGAATATCCCATAGCAACTCCAGCGCCTCGTCCTTCAAGCCCTTGCGATGACGCCAGCGAAGTCGCTCGTAGATCAGGCCGGGATCGGATTGCAAGGCCGCCGGCACCCTCTTGATCGCGCCGTCAACGCCTCCGGACATCGCTCGAAGGTGTAGGCGCGCCTGGGCCAGCCGTCGTTGGCCCGGGGTTACCAGGCGCATCATCGCGCGCGCCGGCCCGGTCGCCCCAAGCCAAAGCAGGCGGTCCATGCGCCGCCAATGATCCTCGACCCCCAGTGACGCGCGGTGCTCTCGCAGGAACCGCTTCTGCTGCGAGGATGAGAAATGAGCATGTGACCAGGTCTCTCGCGCGGCCTTGGCGACCGCTTCCGCGTCGCCGGTTTCCTTTAACGCGGCGATCCATTTCAGATAGCCAGTACCGGTGATGGCGGGGTTGCTTTTGAACCAAGCGAGCCGTTCCGCGAGCGGCTCGTCACCGGTCATGAGTTGTTCCGCGCGGCGCACCAGATTGCGACGTCTCGGCCAGGCCTCGCGGGACATCAGAAAATCGGCTATTTCGGTGAAATTGGCGGGAGCCTTTAAATCCTCCAGACGCATCCAGGTGAGGACGGTTTCCAGCGACGGTTCGCGAGGCGTTCTTGTAAGGCGTGAGAGTTTTGTCCAGGCGCTCCGAGAGGCGAGATCCAGCGCCGCGCCGTAGAGCCCCGCATATTGCGACGGGATCGCCCAGGGTGGTCTGTGGGCCGGCTTGGCAATGGGAAGCGGAACCCCTGGTGGCGCGACGACGCCTCGCGGTGGCGGATCCAGGGTAGGACGTTGCTTGGGCAGGGGCGGCGCGGCATCCGCCATCGATACGGGAACGGAAACCGAGAGCAAGAACGGTGTCAGCGCCGCGGCCGACAAAACGGCGCGCCATGGGACGTTCGGGGCAAGGGCACGCTTGACGGCGGCACTATATGACAATGACGGCTCCCGTCGGGATTTCGACGACCCAATTTCCTTAGTTTACGGGCGGTTAGAAGGATAAACAAGCCAAGGTCTTGCCGCCCGCGCGGGCCGGGCGTATTGTCCGCGGTCTGATCCGCGAGATCTGTGGTTTGGCGCCGGCTTGGCCCCGGTTAGGGAGATGCATCATGACGTATAATTCAGGAAACCCGTTGTTCAAGGGCTCTCTCGTGGCGCTGATCACACCCTTCAAGGATGATGGGGTGGATGAGGAAGCGTTCCGCAAACTCGTTAATTGGCAGATTGACGAAGGGACGGACGGCTTGATCCCGGTGGGCACCACCGGCGAATCGCCGACCCTCAGTCATGAGGAGCACAAGCGGGTTGTCGAGCTCTGTGTCGAGGAAACCAATGGTCGGGTGCCGGTCATCGCCGGCGCCGGCTCCAATTCCACCGCCGAGGCCATCGACTTTACGCGCCACGCCAAGGAAGCCGGCGCGGACGCCGCCTTGCACGTGACGCCGTATTACAACAAGCCTACCCAGGAAGGCATGTATCGGCATTTTACCGCCATTGCCGAGGCGGTCGACAT
>JADHLJ010000124.1 GCA_016780745.1 Alphaproteobacteria bacterium
TGATCTCAACCATCGACCGCTTCTCCTCCAGTCTTGGTGTTGCCGCCGCGACATTGGTGGTGCCGCTCGGGCTGATCATGACCTATGAGTCGCTGGCGCGGTTCGCCCTCAACCTGCCGACATTCTGGGCTTATGAGTTGAGTTATATGATCACCGGCGCGCATTTCGCGCTCGGGATCGCGCTAGTGACCCGGCGGGGCGAGCATATCCGCATCGATTTCATCTATGCCCGGCTATCGGCGCGCGGCAAGGCGATCTTGGATTTCGCCATTTTGCTGTGCTGCATGGTGCCGGTCATGACCTGGGTGGCGGCCGAGCTGGTCGACTATGCGTGGGGCTCTTGGATAGGCGAGGAGCGTTCCGGGGAATCCGGCTGGAACCCGGTCGTTTGGCCGGTACGCGTCGCGGTGGCGTTCGGGTTCGTCGCCTTCGCCCTGCAATTGATGGCTGAAACGGTGAAGACCGGCGCCGTGGCGCTCGGGATGCGGGCACCCGCCAGCGATGACGACGGGGAGGGTGACTGACCCCCGTGGATATCGTCACTTGGATGTTTCCGGTTCTGCTGACCTTGATCTTTCTCGGGGTGCCGATCGCCTATGCGCTGATGTCGACGGCGTTCTTTTTCGGCGTGCTCCGGTTCGGCGAGAACGCGGTCCTGGTGTTCATGCACAAGGTCGACGACATCACCGGCGCCTCGATCCTGGCGGCGGTGCCGCTCTTCGTGTTCATGGGCGCGATGCTGGAAAAGTCCGGCACCGCCGAGCGCCTGTTCGAAGCCATCCATCTGTGGACCCAAAGACTGCCGGGTGGCTTGGCGCTGGGGACCATCGCCATGTGCGTGGTCTTCGCGGCCTGCAGCGGCGTGATCGGCGCCACCGAGACCGTCGTGGGGCTTCTCGCGACGCCGGTCATGCTGAAACACGGCTATGACAAGGGTTTGATCTCGGGAACCATCACCGCCGGCGGCTCGCTCGGCGCGATCATCCCGCCGTCGGTGGTGGTGATCATCCTGGCCTCGGTGGCGGAGATGTCGCTCGGCGACATGTTCATCGGCATGTTCATCCCCGGGCTGCTGATGGCCGGGCTCTACATGGTCTACATCCTGATCCGTTGCAGTCTGGATCCAAGCGCCGGGCCGAGGGTGCCGCATCCCGACGACGCGATGCCGCTTGCCGCCAAGTTGAAGATGACCGGCACCGCGCTGTTTCCGCCATTGCTGCTGATCGTCGCGGTGCTTGGCAGCATCATGGCCGGCATCGCCGTGCCGACCGAGGCGGCCGCCGTCGGCGCCGTCGGCACCACCTTGATGACGGTTGCCTACGGGACCTTCTCCTGGCCGGTTATGCGCGAGGCGATGGTCAAGACTCTGTCGATCACGGCGATGATCCTGACCATCGTCGTCGGCGGCACGATGTTCGCCAGCGTGTTCCTGTCATCCGGCGGTTTCGACGCGGTCCGCGCGGTGCTGGCCTATTGGGAGTTCGGACCCTGGGGAACCTTGATCCTGATCCTGGCCCTGGTGTTCCTGGCGGGTTTCGTTCTCGATGGTCTGTCGATCATCCTGATCGTCGTGCCCATCGGGTTCCCGCTGATCGAGAGCTTCGGCTTTGACCCGATCTGGTTCGCCGTGTTGTTCCTGGTGGTCAAGCAGACCAGTTACCTGACCCCACCCATGGCCGGCGCGATCTTCTATTTCCGGGCGATCGCCCCGCCGGAGATCACGCTGGCGCATATGTATCGGGGCGTGGTGCCGTTCATTCTTCTGGATCTGGTGGTGCTGGCGCTGGTGATGATCTTTCCGGAACTGGCCTTGTGGCTACCGGAGAAGTTGCTGGGTTAGCTCTCCACGTTCCCTAAGGGCGGGTCACGTGAGCCAGTTATCCGTTTTTAACGATCTGGTTCAGCACTTCGAGAATTCCGCCGGTCACGGCGCCATCGGCGGACGTGTCGACGCTATAGAGTTGAATCACACCCTGGGCGGTGGCCGATTGCTGCAGCATGTTCTGCTGCTGCTGGCTATTCACCGAGTTCTCGAACATCATCGCCGTTGAATGACCCAACGCCTGGTAGATCGTTCCCATCGCCATCGCCGGCGCTTCGGCGAGGACTTTCACGTTGGATTGGGTTACCGCGTCGGTGATCTGCTCATTAACCGTTGCCATGTTTGTCTGCCTTCTTCTGGTTGGTGGTGGATTGGTTGAACCCTTGGCCTTTCTAGGCCATGAACCCATAAAAGGGATTCCCATTTGGTCGTGAATCAGAGTCAACCTTCCGATAGCCGGGAGGGTCTGATGAGCTACGAGTTGACGGATTTCGAGTGGTCGGTGATCGCGCCGCTGTTGCCAAACAAACCGCGCGGCGTTCCTCGTGTCGATGATCGCCGGGTGTTGAACGGTATCTTCTGGGTTTTGCGGACCGGCGCGCCGTGGCGGGCATTGCCGAAGGAATACGGCCCCAGAACCACTTGCTACAACCGGTTCGTACGTTGGCGGGCGGCGTGTGTGTGGGACCGGATATTAGCCGCGATTACAGAGGCCTACGACGGCGAGGTTCAGATGATCGACAGCACGGCCGTTCGGGTTCATCAGCATGCGGCGAACTAAAAAAAGCCACCCGGATCGCTGTATGGGCCGCTCAAGGGGCGGATTGACCACCAAGGTTCACGCGCTGGTCGATGGCCGGGGCCTGCCGTTGGAGTTGATCCTGACGCCGGGACAGGCGGCGGACTGCCCCGCCGCCGCTGGGCTGCTCGCCCGCTTGCGCGAGAACACCATCCTGCTTGCCGACAAGGCCTATGACGCCGATTGGCTGCGCCGGCGCGTTGAAGAAGCCGGGGCCTCGCCCAACATCCCATCGAAATCCAACCGGAAATGGAAGGCTTGCTTCAGCGCCACGCTCTATCGGCAACGCAATCGCATCGAGCGTTTCTTCAACAGGATCAAACATTTCCGTCGCATCGCCACGCGATACGAGAAGCACGCGTCCAATTATCTCGCCTTCCTTAAACTGGCCGCTGCTCAAATCTGGCTAAGCCAAAATGAGTCCATGGCCTAGGTAACAGTCGAACCCTCCATGGGTTTGCCGAGGAGGTCGCGATCGCGCACGGAAACCAGTCGTCCGTTTCGAAGGGTGATGATGCCCTGGCGTTCCAGAATTTCGAGGTGTCGGTTAACTTTTGGCCGACTTGCGCCGATGGCTCTCGCGATATGCCCTTGGTCGAGAATCAGGGACGGCGTCCTGTCCATGATGGCCGCGAGGCTAAGCAGTTGCCTTGCAAGGCGTGAATTGAGATTGAGTAACGTCAAGGATCGGGATTGATCCATTGCCTTGCGCTGTTCTTCCGCCAGGAGCGCGTAAACACTTCTCCAAAACTCGGGCGCATTCCTGATGCGGGAAAGGGCCCGCCTTGGTAGATGGTGTATCACCGCGTCCGCTCCGGCGCGGATTTCATAGTCGGCGGCCTGGCCAAGCAGCCCTTCGGGAAGACCCAGGATGTCGGCATGCCCGGAGAACGAGTAGATAAATTCCTTCCCGGTTGAGGCCGAGACGGTTGATTTCAAAAACCACCCGATCTGCACGACAAAAGCGCCGTCGATCGCATCACCCTGAATTACAACGGTTTCTCCCCGTTTGAGGTTTTTTTAAAAGCGCCGAGGACTTCGTTGCGGATTGGGTCGGGCAAGCGGTCGAACATCGGATAATGCTGTGTCAGCATTGTCGTGAACGAACGCGATTGGTGAGTTGTCATAATTTTGATCTCCATTGATTGGGCGGCATGTGGCAAAATATTAACTGGATATTATCTGATTAGTTATGATAGTATAAAAAATAAAATAGAGGCAAAAAATATACAAATTGCATAAAATTTTACCATGCGAAGCACCGAACTTCATCGCTAATCCATGCGCGGCCACGCGTCTCGTTCTCCGCCATGCTCGACCGTCGCTTGGCTTTCGTGCTGTGCTTTAATCGGTAATGCTGGGATGATGGGCTTCCAGATGGAGAGTCGCTTTCCCGGAACGAGAGTATAATCTTGAAAGTTTCACCGTTTTCCCTCCTGCGTGAACACGGCTTCCTGCGCGTTTGGGCGATCGGGTTACTGGGTAACACCATGCGTTGGCTGGAATTGCTGGCCATCGGGATTTTCGTTTTTGAAATCACGGGATCCGCGCTTCTGGTCGCGGTGATGACCATCGCGCGGCAACTGCCCCTGGCGCTTTTCGGTACCTTCATCGGCCCGATCGCGGAACGGACCAACCGCAAGCACCTATTGGTGGCGGGGTTCGCGATCATGACGGTCTCGTCGGGGAGCATGGGGCTGCTCGCCCATCTCGGCGTGATTGAGATCTGGCACATTCTGATCGGCGTATTCGTAAACGGCAGCTGCTGGGCTCTGGATTTCCCGGTTCGCCGCACCTTACTGGGCGAGTTCGCGGGAGCCGAGCGGTTGGGCACCGGGGTTTCCCTGGATTCCGCGACCAATAACATCACCCGCATGTTCGGCCCCTTCGCGGGCGGTGTGATATATGGCCTTGTCGGTTTGGAGGGGGCGTTCTCGGTCTCCTTCCTAGCGCATTTCGCCTGCGTGGTGATCGGATTGAGCCTGGTCCTGGCGCATTCCAAGGCCAAGGCCGTGGTGGTGTCCTATTTTGAGATGCTGAAGCAAGGGCTTGCGATCGTCCGGGGCTCGCGCGAGCTGATCGGGATCTATCTGGTTACCATCATTCTGAATGTCTTCGGCTTTCCCTACGCCTCGATGGTGCCGGTCCTTGGGCGCGCTCGTTATCAGGTGGAGCCGGCGCTGATCGGCTTGTTGTCGGCGGCCGAGGGGGCGGGGGCCTTTGTCGGCGCGCTGGTCATCGCCTTCGTCGCCCGGCCCGCGTGGTTCAAGCGGCTGTACCTATACGGCGCGATCCTGTTCGTGTTCCTGGTCTTCTGCCTGTCCTTCGCCGCCCATTATTGGATGGCGGTATCAATTCTGCTCGTCGGAGGCCTTGGCATGGCGGGGTTCGGCGCGATGCAGACGACACTCGTGCTATCGCTCGCCCCGCCGGAAGCGCGTAGCCGGCTGATGAGCCTGCTGTCGGTCTGTATCGGCTGCGCGCCGATCGGCTTGCTGAATCTCGGGCTTCTGGCGGATTGGGTCGGCGCGCCGATGGCCCTTACGGTTGTCTCATCCGTGGGCCTGGTCTTGCTGGCGGCGACGGTGATCTGGATCCCGCAAATCCGGCGATAACGGCGCCTTAGTCGGCGAAGGGGCGGAAATAGTCGATGGTCGCTTCGAGCCCGTCGGCGAGCGCGGTTCGCGGGCGCCAATCGAGAACCTCCTCGGCCCTGGTAATATCCGGGCGGCGTTGCATGGGATCGTCGGTGGGCCGGGGGTGGAAGGTCACCACCGAGGCCGCGCCGGCAAGCTCGCTGATCGTTGTGGCAAGCTCGCGCACGGTGATCTCCGTGGGATTGCCGAGATTGATCGGCCCGGTAACCGCGTCATCGGTTTCCATAAGCCGGATGAGACCCTCGATCAGATCATCGACATAGCAAAAGGAGCGGGTTTGCTGGCCGTCACCGTAGATCGTGATCGGCTCTCCCTTCAGCGCCGCGACGACGAAATTGGAGACCACGCGCCCGTCATTGGGATGCATGCGCGGGCCGTAGGTGTTGAAGATCCGCGCGACCTTGATCGACAGATCGTGCTGGCGGCGATAGTCGAAGAACAATGTCTCGGCGCAGCGCTTGCCCTCGTCATAGCAGGCGCGCGGACCGATCGGATTGACATGGCCCCAATACTCCTCGGTCTGGGGATGCACGCTCGGATCACCATAGACCTCGCTCGTCGACGCCTGCAGGATCTTGGCCCCGAGCCGCTTGGCGAGGCCTAGCATGTTGATGGCTCCATGCACGCTGGTCTTGGTGGTCTGAACGGGATCATGCTGATAGTGCACCGGCGAGGCCGGGCAGGCGAGATTGTAGATCTCGTCCACCTCGACATAGAGCGGCATCGTCACGTCATGGCGCATCAGCTCAAAGTTCGACCGTCCGAGAAGATGCGCGACATTGTCCTTGGCGCCGGTAAAGAAGTTATCGAGGCAAAGGACATCGTCGCCGCGTTCCACCAATCGGTCGCAGAGATGCGAGCCGAGAAAGCCCGCCCCGCCGGTCACCAGGATACGTTTTCTTCGCCGCCGCATGGCGCGGTTCCCTCATGTCGATATCACCTTGGCCATCTTGTAACTGGTTCGGGGCTCATTTCAGAAATGATTTCGCGATCTCGGCCGGCAACCCAAATGGGCGCCGATACCACATGGTCTGGACGAAATTCCGCTTAAGCTTGTAGTCTTCGCGAGATACGGGTTCGCTTGTCGCGATTTCGCGCGGGCGCGAGGGGGATTGAGTGGTCGAGGAACTGACGCGGGAATATCTGGAACGAAAGCGCGTTCTGATCGTCGAGGATCAGGAGGTCATTCGTCAGATCGTCTGGAAGATGCTGAAGGATATCGGGTTCGGCAATATCGTCGAAGTCGGCGACGGCTCGCAGGCGATGCGCGAGGTATTGGCGACCAAGCCCGATCTGATCATCTGCGACATCGCCATGGAGCCGGTGGACGGGTTCAAGTTCGTCGAGGCGCTGCAGGCCCGCGGCTTCAAGGACAAGGACCGTATACCGACGATTTTCCTGACCGGACACACGGAACGGGAAATGGTTATCAAGGCTAAGCAACTGGGCGCCGATGGGTTCTTGGTCAAGCCGGTTTCCGCCAAGGACCTGAAGGCACGTATCACTTTCGCCTTAAGCCGCCCCGAATAATCCCATCGTGGACGTCGTGGGTGTCTTGGTTTCACGCTCGGACTCCCGCGCGCACCCGTCCCATGCCGATTATCGCGATGCCGCCGCCTCCTGGCCTGTCGGAGTCCCAGGGGAGCCCCAGGGGAGCCTCTGGGGAGTCTCAAGGGAACCCCGGGGGAGTCGCGCGGAATCCTTGGGCTTTGAAAACGAATCGCCCATTTCTCGCGATTCGTGTTGCCTTGATCCACAAGTATCGGTAGGGTCTCCTCACTGAACACACCATATGTAGTGATTTGGTGGCGCCAGCTAGAGGCCCCATGATCACGCACCGCCAACAAGGGAGGCACCCATGGGCGAAGCCGCGCCGAGCGTTTGGAACGAGGAACGGTTGGGAAATCTGAAGCGGCTTTGGGCCGAGGGGTTGTCGATTACCCAGATTGGCCTGGAGATCGGCGTGTCCCGAAACGCGGTGGTCGGCAAGGTCCATCGCATGGGCCTACCCAAGCGCCAGTCGCCGATCGTGCGTTCCGACAAGCCGATCGAGCCGAAACGCCGGAAACTGTCGCCGCTGACCTTCCAGGACTGGGACCGCAGCAAGTGCTGCTGGCCGATCGGCGATCCTCGGGCCGCGGATTTTCATTTCTGCGGCGACAAGATCCTCGAGGGCCGGCCCTATTGCGCCGAGCATTGCGCCAAGGCCTATACCAGCAACACGTCCAGTTCCAAGGACACGCGGGCGGCCTAGGGCCGGTCCCGTCTCCCGGGTGCCGATCGGGCATCCGGGCCGGGCGTGTCGCGCGTCTCGCCGGCGCCCCGTAATCAGTGAACCGGCCGCCAATGGATATACGCGCGTTTTACGAAGCCTTTCCCTATCCTCCGCGCGATATCGAGGCCGCTGCCGCCGCCCCGGCTCCGCCGAGTGATTTCGCCGCCATAAACCATCATGTCTTCGCCGGACGCTGGTCACGCGAGCGGGCGTTGCGGGTATTGTCGGCGGGATGCGGCACCGGGCTCGCGAGCACGGCGCTGGCCAGTCAGCTGGCCGCGAACGGCGTGCCGTTCACCATGCTCTGCATCGACGTTTCCGAAGGCTCCCTCGATATCGCTCGCGGGCGCGCCGAGGCCGCCGGGCTGGCCGAATGGATCGACTTCCGCCGCGCGCCCATCGAGTCGCTGGAGCAGGACGCCGAGGAATCCTTCGACTACATCGATTTCACCGGCGTGTTGAACCATGTGGAGGATCATCCCCGGGTGCTGTCGGCGCTTGGCCGGGTTCTGGCTCGGCCCGGCGGGATCGGCGTCATGGCCTATGGCGCGTTGGGGCGTACCGGCATCTATCCAGTTCAGGACGCGCTCAGGCAATTGGGCTTGACCGCGATGGACAGCGTTCCGGAGGCGCGACGCCTGCTTGCCCGGCTTCCCGAGACCAACTGGCTTCGGCGCAATCCGCTGCTCGCCGATTTCACGACAATCAGCGACGCCGAGTTCGCGGACCGTTTCCTGAACCCCAGGGACCGGGCTTTCACGGTCCGCGAGCTCTGCGGGTTATGTGGGGACGCGGGCTTGAGCCCGACGGCTTTTTTGCCGCCGATCCTTTATGACGCCAAGGCGATCCTCGGTGAAGCCGGGCTTCGCGACCGCGCCGAAGCGTTGTCTCGCGAGGAGCAATGGCATCTCGCCGAGCAATTGCAGGGCTCGTTGCACAAGCATAATTTCCTCGCGGTGAAGCTCGGTGACGGCGACCCGGCGAAAATCGATTTTGGTGACCCGAATTATCGCGCGGTGATCCGGGGGGCGGCCGGCCGCGCGCTGGCCGCCGGCTTCGCCGATAAGGCCGATGCGCGTGTCTCCATCGCCTTCGAGCATGACGGCCAGACGAAGACCATGGCGCTACGGTTGTCCGGCCTTGAGATCGAGGTCCTTGAGAAGCTATGCGAAAGCGCCAGTTTCGGAGAAATTCGCGAAGCGCTTGCCGGCGAGGACCGCGCCGCGTTGGATGCCGCGATTGAGCGTGTCTGCGGCGCCTTGAACGCGATCGGCGCGCTCTATCTGGAGGTCGCCCCGCCTCCACGGTAATGGCCACGGTGATGGCCAAGGTGATGGCGAAGCGCGCGGCAACCAGTTATCAATGAATCACGCTTTTACCAAGACGTCTCGGTCCATACGCCGAGGCGGCGCGAAACATCCATTGGAGTACCGTCATGCGATTGCGGTATCGAACCGTCGTGGTTACCGGCGGAGCCTCGGGGATCGGCAAGGCCATCTGCCTGAAAGCCGCGAGCGAGGGCGCCAAGGTCGTTGTCGCGGATATCCGTGATGATCCGCGCGAGGGCGGAGAGAACACCGTCGACGTGATCGCGGGGCTGGGCGGCGAGGCGGTTTTCATGACCGTCGACGTCACCCGCTGGGAAGATATGGACCGCTTGATCACCGATACGGTTGGCCGTTTCGGCGCGCTGGATGTCATGGTGAACAACGCCGCCGCCCATGGTGGCAAGCCGTTGCTGGAGACCTCCGAGGAGGAGTGGGATCAGATCATGGCGGTCGGCGCCAAGGGTATGTTCTTTGGCTGCAAGCGCGCGATCCAGCAGATGATCACCCAGGAGCCGCGCGAGGGTGCCGAGGCACGCGGGCGGATCGTCAATATCTCTTCTCAGCATGGCATGATCCGCGCGCCCAATGATTTCGCTTATGGGGTAAGCAAGGCCTGCGCGGTCTACATGACCCGCCAGATCGCCGGCGACTACGCCGAGCATGGCATCGTCTGTAACGCCGTCGCGCCGGGTAAGATCCTGACCGGCAAGACCGGCTCGGCCATCGCGCCCGAGGCCATCGCCTATAGCCACGCGCGGACCCCCTGGCCCAGGCTCGGGCGGTCCGAGGACGTTGCCTCGGCGGTGATCTTTCTGGCGAGCGACGATGCCTCCTATATTACCGGCGAGAACCTGATGGTCGATGGCGGCTGGATGGCCAATTAGCGAGTTGGAAACACCATGCGTATCGAAGCCGACAATGAAACGCCGCGCCCGGTTCTGCTCGCCGAGTACCGGGTTCCCGACCATCTGATCGACAGCCTGGACCTGGCGATAGATCTGGACGGCGAGGGCGCGACCGTAACCGCCACGCTCAAGGGACGGCGCAATCCGGATGCGACGGAGACTGGCGCGCCGCTCTACCTGGACGGCCAGGATCAGGAGATCCTCGAAGTCGTCCTGAACGGCAAGTCCCTGGGGTCCGACGACTATGTCCTCGGGGCCGAGTCCCTGGCGATCCCGGAAGTGGGCGAGAGCTTCGAGCTTGTGGTGAAAAGCCGGAACAACCCGGCGGAGAACACCGCGCTGGAGGGCCTGTATCTCTCCAACGGCATGTATTGCACCCAGTGCGAGGCCGAGGGTTTTCGGCGTATCACCTATTTTCCCGACCGCCCCGACGTTATGTCGGTCTTCACCACGACGATCAGCGCCGACAAGACGACCTATCCGGTGCTGCTCTCCAACGGCAACCTGATGGAGACCGGCGCTCTGCCGGGCGGGCGGCATTTCGCGCGCTGGCACGACCCGTTCCCCAAGCCGGCTTATCTGTTCGCCATGGTCGCCGGCGATCTCGCCCAGGTGGAGGACAGCTTCACCACGATGTCGGGTCGCGCGGTGACCTTGCGGATCTTTGTCGAACATGGCGACGAGGGGCGCTGCGGCCATGCGATGGATTCGCTCAAGCGGTCGATGAAATGGGACGAGGAGCGCTTTGGCCTGGAATACGACCTCGACCTTTTCATGATCGTCGCGGTCAGTCATTTCAACATGGGGGCGATGGAGAACAAGGGCCTCAACGTCTTCAACAGCCGCTATGTCCTGGCCGACCAGGAAACCGCCACGGATGTTGATTTCCAGCGCATCGAGGAAATCGTCGCGCATGAGTATTTTCACAACTGGACCGGTAACCGGGTTACCTGCCGTGACTGGTTCCAATTGAGCCTGAAGGAAGGGCTGACGGTGTTCCGGGATCAGGAATTCACCGCCGATACCCATTCACGGGGTGTCAAGCGGGTGAGCGATGCGCGCATGGTGCGCGCTGTTCAGTTCACCGAGGACGCGGGGCCCACGGCGCATCCGGTGCGTCCCGACAGCTATATCGAGATCAACAACTTCTACACCGTCACGGTCTATGAGAAGGGCGCCGAGGTGGTCCGCCTGATCCATACAAGGGTCGGCGAGGCGGGGTTCCGCGCCGGCATGGATCTCTACTTCCAGCGTCATGACGGCCAAGCCGTGACGTGCGAGGATTTTGTCGCGGCGATGCAGGATGCGTCGGGCGTCGATCTTTCGGACATGAAGCTATGGTACGAGCAAGCCGGCACGCCGGAGCTGACAATCCAGGTCAGCCACGACGCCGACCAGCGCCGCGCCACGTTGCGCGTCAGCCAGCATATCCCCGACACGCCCAGGCAGGCCGACAAGCAGCCGATGCCGATACCGCTCGGCATCGGGCTGTTGAACCGTAACGGCGATGAGTTGCCGCTTCGCCTGGTCGGCGAGACCATGAACGAGGCGCCGACGGACCGGGTCCTGACCGTCACCGAGGCGGAACAGGCCTTTGTCTTCGAGAATATCGACGCCGCGCCGATCCCCTCGTTGCTGCGTGACTTCTCGGCGCCCGTGAAGCTGAAGGCCGATCTGGCGCCAGAGGATCTCGCGGTTCTGATGGCGCATGACCGTGACCCTTTCGCACGCTGGGATGCCGGACAGCGCTATGCCAGCGGGCTCATGCTGGATCTGGTGGCCGATCATGCCGCGGGGCGTCCCCTGAACCTGCCGTCCGCCTTTGTCGCCGCGGTCGCCGCGACCTTGACCGACGAGACGCTGGAGCCGGCTTTTCGCGCCGAGGCTCTGCGCCTGCCGGGGCAGGGGGAGCTTGCCCAGGCCATGGAGATCGCCGATGTCGACGGCATCCACGCGGCGGTCGAGTTCGTCTATGAACGGCTTGGAGACGCCCTGT
>JADHLJ010000125.1 GCA_016780745.1 Alphaproteobacteria bacterium
ACCCGCCGCCGATAACGCCGCGTAACGCTCATCAAGATCGAAGAAACCAGGTTGATCCGACATCCCATCCTCCATCCAGCCGATGGCCCAAGTGAATCAGATCATGGCCGAAATGACGAGGTTTTTAGAGGTGTCCGATAAACTATATAACAATGGCTCTCCTTCAGGCGATCCTTCACCGTCCAATATGATATCTCTTTTAATGTTTACTCCAAGCCAATAATAATTAATGTATCCTAAGCTCACTTCTTTACAGCAAAAATATTGATTAGGAAAATCGAAATTTTCTCTTTTTATTAATTTCCCCAACCCTAACTCCTCAACGATAACTTCCCTCCACACGGTATCCGACAAACCTTGCGCATCCCACGCCCCGGTATTCCGCGGTATTAAACATCCACCGAATACGTGAAGATACCCGGCATGTGTCGGAAGGTTCGAAGCACGTCGAAAGAGCGCTATCTCTTGCGTTTCCTCGCAACACACCACAGCCCCGGCGCCAACCACGGGAGGTTTGTGGCCGTATCGTCTCAAGGTTTCAACTTCACTATATTTCGCTGATCGATAAAATAGGCGATTCTGGCTACGGCCAGGGGATTGGGGCTCCCTAGTAGCAACAGCCTGAAGTTCGTCAAATGGTAGTCGCAAGGCTAGTCGTGACACATAAAATTTTCCTATCAATGGCATCTCCATAACACCATCAGCCTCAATTGCGGGAGGCTCACCCTTTGCTTCCCAAAAAAATACTACTTTATCTTCAAAATACGGAATTTCAGGAAATGCAGAGCTGCGGCGACTGCTCTCCATTACCAGACCATCCAATTTGATGTGGCGGAAGTAAAATTCACCAATTTTCTTTGAGGTCCACGAAAAAATCTTAGTAATTCCAATCTTTACAATAATCTCCTTCATCATTTCATGCCATCCATCTTTAGCATATCGTCCAATGCATCCGAGAAGCGTGCAACATCGTGCTTCGCGAATGAAGTCTGTTCGAAAGACGCTCGCCACCTAGGAAGGCAGTGTATCCTTCTAACACTGACTCCGTAAATTGGCTTTGAAATAGCAGATGCTTTCGCTGCAATCTTTTGTAGTCGCGCGGCAAACATTGCCTCTAAAATTAGAGTTGCAGGCATGTAGCGAAATTGATTTCGCCACGAAAGCGGAGCCCCCCATGATCGGCTACATCACGATCGGCGTGGATGACATCGCGCTGGCTCGGCGGTTCTACACCGCTTTCCTGCCGCGTCTCGGTTATGCCCTGGACGTCTCGCCCGAGGGTCTCGGGTTTTCGGTCCCCGAGACCGAAGAGCAGGGAGACGCGCCCCCAGACTCTACATCAGAACACCCTACGACGGGCACGCCGCCTCCGCCGGGAACGGCGCGATGGTGGCGTTTCGGGTCGCGACGCAAGCCCTGGTCCAAGAACTGCATGCCGCGGCCTTGGCCGCCGGTGGACGGAACGAGGGGTCGCCCGGGTTTCGCGCCGAATACAGCCCGAACTTCTACGTCGGGTATCTACGCGATCCGCAAGGCAACAAGATCGCGCTGTATTGCGACGACAAGGACGCTCCAGGCAGACCGGACTAGGGCCGACCGCCGCTCCTACTCTTCCGCCTTTGCCCCCTCCTCCCGCCGCGCCTTCTTCAATCGCGACTCTCGGATTGCGATATAAGTCGTGCTGGCGAAGATGAGAAAGCCGCCGATCCAGGTGTAGAGATCGGGGATCTCGCCAAAAACCAGGAAGCCGAGGATCGATGCCCAGATTAGCTTGGTGAAATCGACCGGGAGCACCACCGAGGTGTCGGCAAGCTTGAGCGACTGATTCATCAAGGTCTGGGCGATGGTTCCGAAGGTCGCCAGCACGAACATCCGCCCGAACTGCTCAAGCGTCGGCCATTCCCAGAACGGCACCGCCGCCGCGAGCACCATGGGGGAGAGGAAGATCGAGGCGTAGAGCGCGATGGTGACGCTCGACTCGGTCCGGGTCATGACCTTGATCACCATCAGCGCCACCGCCCAGATCGCCGAGGAGGCAATGATCAAGATGGGGCCGATCCCGACCTCGATCACGCCGGGGCGCAGGATGATCAAGGTCCCGATGAAACCGATTATGATCGCGGTCCAGCGCCGCAGCCGGACCACCTCGCCCAGAAAGATCACCGCCAGCACCGTGGCGAAAAGCGGGGCACTGAACCCAAGCGCCGTGACCTGGGCCAGGGGTGTGATGCTGAGGCCGTAAAAGAAGCTCAACATCGCCGCCGCGTTGAGCACGCCGCGCAGAGCATGCAGCTTGATCTTGGTCGTCCGCAAACTGGCGCCGCGATCACGGATCACCAGCGGCCCCAGAACGAAGATGCCGAGAAAGGCGCGAAAGAAGGCGATTTCGAACGGGTGCAACTCCCCCGCCATGCCCCGCACGATCGTGTGCATGGCGACGAACAGCACCGCCGCGATCGCCATCAAGCTGATCGCGAGAACGGGTGTTGGCACGCGGGAAAGCGCTTGGGAGATGGGTTTTAGGATCGGCACGCGCCCGTCTTACGCCCACGTAGACCGCGCCACAAGGGGATAGGCCGGTTGCGGGGGCTTCCGTCTCGGACCACACTTAAGGGACACGATGATCAAGCGCGGTTGCCCGCGCCGCTCAACCACGAGGACCAGACATGGACGCGCATACCGGACCGTTGCTGCTGTTGGTTCAGGCGAATATCACGCCCGAGCAAGAGGATGCCTTCAACAGCTGGTACTATCATCACGTACCGAAATTGCTGGAAGTGCCCGGCTGGCTCTGGGGGCGGCGCTATGTCGGCGTCAAGGGCGACACGAAATATCTGGCGCTATACGCCGTCGAGACCATGGACGCCATGGCCCGGGTCATGGCCGTCGACGACGCGCTGAAGGATCCGCGCGCCATCGAGGAGCGTCGGCGCTTTGACGAGATCACCGGGAAGTTCGACGTTAAATCAAATGTCTATGAGCAGATCAGCGGCGCGACCCTCGGCAACCCCATGCTTCGGGACGACCATTATCTAAGCGTCGTGATGGCCGATGTGGCGGAGCCCGCCAAGGAGGCGGAGTGGAATGCCTGGTACGACCATTCGCATGTGCCGAACCTGGTGCGCATTCCCGGCTACCTCTCGGCCGCGCGCTTTCGCGTTAAATCGGACCCTCGGTTCGGCGACAAGCCGATGGGGCCAAAATATCTCGCGCTGTATGAGTGGGAGGGCGCGCATTGCCTGAATACGCTCGGCGATCCCGAGACCATGCTGCCCGAAGCCAAGGCCGAGTTGGCCGAATGGCATTCCCACGGCCTGCCGTTGGCGGCGAACACCTCGTGGAATGTCTACAAACCCATCGCCAAGCACTGGGCGTTTCAATAAGCGGACTGGCTCGCGCTGGCTAGAATACCGCCCAGTCCGGCTTTCGCGGGGTAATCACCACGTCACCGGCGCGCAGCGGACCGGCGCCGTCCTCCAGCATGTTGAGGCGGATCATCGCCATGGCCGCATCGTTTTGGCCCGAGCGCACCTCGCCGGCGTCGCGCCCGTCCAGCGTGATCGGCGTGCCTGGCGCCGGCAATGGGCCATCGGCGGTAATCGGCATCAGCCGGCGCTTGACCAGGCCGCGATACTTGGTCCGCGCGGTCAATTCCTGGCCCATATAACAGCCCTTCTTCCAGTCCACGCCGTTGAGCTCATCGAAGCCGGCTTCCAGAAGAACGGTTTTCTCGACTTCCATGTCCCGCGCGCCATCCGGGATCCCGAGATTGATCCTATGGGCGTCGTAATCCGCGGCCCCGGCCTCGTCCAGGCCGAGCAAGGCAACGTCCGCGCCCGCCGGAACCAGCAATCGGGCGCCCATGTCGGCTAGCCTCGGGTCGGTAATGGCGATCCCGCCGATGCATTCCCGCGCCGCGCCAGGCTCCGCCGACAGACCAAGCGCCTTCAGCGCGCCGTCGCCGAACGCCGCGAAGCTCTCGAACCCATCGCTGACATCCTCAAGCGCGACCTTGGACCTGAGCTTGTAGATACGCAGTTTCTTGGAAAACGCCGCGAGCGCGCTCGCCTCGCACTCCAGCAACAGGCGATCACCGTCGCTGGTGATGAAAAAGTCGAGGAGGAACTTGCCTTGCGGGGTCAAAAACGCCGAGTAGACCGCGCGGTCCGGCGCGACCCGCTCCACGTCGTTGGAGACCAGCCCTTGCAGGAAAGCGACGCGGTCCTCGCCGGATACCGCGAGGACACCGCGCCCCTCAAGGCGAACCAGTTTTGGATTTGTCATGGGCGCGGCGTTTTCCCGTCTGGTTATTCCTCGGAAAGCTGACGCTCGGCCTCGCCCATCAGCTCATCCATCTTGTGGCGCAGCCGGTGCTCGGACAGATCGGCGTCGGTTCCCTCGACGCTCTTTAGCACGAATTCAACCACGTCGTCGTCTCCCGGACGCTCGAAATTCGATTTGATGACCTCCTTGGCGAAAGCCTCGGCCTCGTCCCCGGATTTCCCGAGGAAGGTCTCGCCAACCCACAGGCCGAGCAGTTTGTCGCGCCGCGCGGTCGCCTTGAAACGCCGTTCCGCGTCAAAGGCGAACTTGCCCTCCTCGCCCTTCTGCCGATCATCGAATCCGCTCATGGTCCTGCCTCCGACTCAAATTGATGGGGTGCCCAACGGCACTTCATTTGGTGCGTCCCACGATCGCTTTAAAGGTCGAGCGCCGTATTGATCGAGATCAATCGACGCTATTTTTAGCGCACCGGCTTTGCCGCCTGGTTCGCGCCATGCTATCGAGCGGGCCTCGCTCGTCCCCAAGATCAGGCCTCCCATGTGCACCACGGTCCTTCTCCGCCGCCCCGATCATGACTGGCCCATCGTGTTGGGCGCCTTGCGTGACGAGATGATTGATCGCGACTGGTTGCCGCCTCGGCGTCATTGGCCGGACCGGGCGGAGGTTACCGCGGGTCTGGACATATTGGCCGGCGGCAGTTGGATGGGGCTCAATGATTCCGGCGTCACCGCCTGCATCCTCAACCGCACCGGCCATCTCGGGCCCGCCGCCGGAAAGCGCAGCCGGGGCGAACTGGTGCTCGAGGCCCTGGACCATGCCGACGCGGTGGACGCGGCGACGGCCTTGTCGGCGCTTGAGGCGGACAGTTATCGCCCGTTCAACATGATCGTCGCCGACAATCGCGACGCCTATTGGCTCCGGCACGCGGGTCCGGAAGGCCCCGGCGGGGTGGAAGTCATCGAGATCCCGAGCGGCATCTCCATGTTGACGGCGATGGAGCTGAACGATCAGCGCGCGCCCCGTATCGCGACCTATGGCCCTCGGTTCACCAACGCCACCCCACCCGACCCAGAGAGCGGCGACTGGGCGGCTTGGATCTCGCTAATGGCCGAGCGGAACGAGATCAATGATCCCGAGTATAACCGGGCCATGACGGTGGTTTCCGGTCACGGTTACGGCACGGTCTCGGCCTCGCTGTTGGCGTTGCCGGCGCCGGATATCAGCAAACCAGTCTGGCTTTTTGCCCCAGGACGCCCCGGGGAAACCCCTTTCGATCCGGTACCTGGGATCGGCTGACCGTACCGCCGCGACACGGGACAGGGGCGCGCGGACTGGTTTAGGCTAGCGCGACCTCACCCAGGAGCGGACATGAGCGGCGACGATCGACAGACTTACACCCAATCGGTATTCAAGGTGGAACGCGAGCCCCGGCGCGAAAGGCGCTCCGGTGGAACCGTTACCGAACCCGCCCGCGAAATCCCGGTCTATGACGAGGTTGATGTCCTGGTGATCGGCGGTGGCCCCGCCGGCACGGCGGCGGCGACCTCGGCGGCGCGGCTCGGCGCCCGCACCATGCTGGTCGAGCGGTACAATCACCTCGGCGGCCTCGCCACCGGCGGGCTGGTGATCTGGATCGACCGGATGACCGACTGGGACGGCAAACTGGTCCTACGCGGTTTCGCCGAGGAGGTCCTGGACCGCCTGCCCGAGGACGCGATACTCGGTCCCGAGCGTGATCTCTGGGGCAGCCGCGACGAGCGCAATGTCGACTATTGGTCGAACCGGTTCTCGGCCCATCACGGCATCGTCACCTGGGCGCCGATGATCGACCCGGAGCGTCTGAAGATCGCCTCCGATGACCTCGCGCGCGAGGCCGGCGCCGATCTGGTCATGCATGCCTGGGCCACCGCGCCGATCATGGAGGATGGCCGGATCAAGGGCGCGATCCTGCAATCCAAGGAAGGCCGCCACGCGGTTCTGGCCAAGATGGTGGTCGATACCACCGGCGATGGCGACATTTTCGTCGGCGCCGGAGAGGCCGCCGAGGATGACGTGCAGGATGGCAGCATCCATCACACCATGAACACCGCCTGGCTGTTCGGTGGGCTCGAGATCCCACGATGGTTGGAATTCAAGATGACCGAGAAGCAAGCCTTCTCGGAATTCACCGCCAAGGCGCGGGACCGGTTCAATCAATTCTCGCTGCCCATGCCCGCTTGGCGCGATGACGTGGCGGTCTTCATGGGGCCGCGTTTAAGCGGGTTCAGCGCCATCGATCTGGAGGACTTGAACCAGGTCGAGCATCTATCCCGTCAACGCATGCAAGGCCTGCTGGCCTTCTACCGGGATCACGCGCCGGGGTTCGAGAACGCCTGGGTGATGCTGACCGGCCCACAGATCGGGGTGCGCCACAGCCGCCGCCTGCAAGGCCTCGGCCGCATGACCGGCACCGATTGGAAGGCCGGCGTAAGGCACGCCGACGAAGTGGGTGTCAGCCCGAGCCTAGCCCCGAAATTCAATAGTGTTTCCATCCCCTACCGCTCACTCGTCGCGCGGGGGGTACCCAACCTGCTGGCGGCGGGACGACATATGTCCAGCGACGCCCAAACCCACACCTTCATGCGTGAGATCCCGCAATGCTGGGTAACCGGCCACGCCGCCGGCGCCGCCGCCGCGCTGGCGGCCGATGCGGGAGTCGATGCCGCTGACGTAAACATCGCGGACCTACAGGCCGCGCTGCTGAAACAAGGGGCGCATTTGCGCGCGCCGGAAACACCAGGGGGAGAACACTGATGGGACGCTTGGACGGAAAAGTGGCGCTGCTCACCGGCGGCGCGTCGGGTCTCGGCCGGGCCACCGGTGAGCTGATGGCCGCCGAAGGCGCGACGGTCGTGCTCAGCGACATCCAAGAGGTCGAGGGCGAAAACGTCGCCGCCGCGATCCGCGAGACGGGCGGCGCCTGCTCCTTCAAGGCCCATGACACCACCGACGAATCGCAATGGGAGCACGTCTGCGCCGAGATCTTGGAGGAGCACGGTCACCTCGATATCCTGCTGAACGGTGCCGGGATCGGCGGCGGCGGCATGTCGATCGAGGAAATGGACCTGGAGACCTGGCGGCGCTGTCTGTCGATCAACCTGGATGGCGTGTTCTTGGGCTGTAAGCACGGTATCCGCGCGATGCGCCAGGGCACCGGCGGCTCTATCATCAACATCTCCTCGATTCTCGGGCTGATCGGCATGGTCAACACCGCGAACTACGCGGCCTCGAAAGGCGGGGTGCGGCTGTTGACCAAGGCGGCGGCGCTGGAATGCGCCCGCAAGACGCCCCGGGTGCGGGTCAATTCGATCCACCCGGGCTTTATCGACACCCCCATGGTCGCCAGCGCCATGCAACGCCGCGGCCCGGAGTTCAAGGAGTTTATCGAGGCCAATGTCCCCTTCGGGGAACTCGGAGAACCGGTGGATATCGCCGAGGGCGTGGTCTACCTCGCCAGCGACGCCGCGAAGTTCGTCACCGGCAGCGAGCTCACGATCGATGGCGGGTTCGTGGCGCGGTAAGGCCACGAGCCACCGCGGCGAACAGAATCACTGATTGATCTGGTTCCGCCGATTTCGTTCATCGATGTAGCTTTCTTGTTCCTCGCGAGCGCGCCGCATCTCATCCGCCAGATTGCAGCGCTTCTCGATAGCCGACTGCTCAATCGCGTTGAACTCACCCTTCAAGCGCGCCAATTCGCCCGCGTGCTCGTCATCGCCCTTGATGAAAAACAGCGCCGGCCAGAACAAAACCACCCCCACGCCCGTCGCCAGAGCGTCGCTATCCGCGCGTCCGTCCTGACTTCGCATCTTCTGGACAAGCTGGCGATTAACCCGCGTCAGCTCGCCTCTAAGTTGCCCGCAATCATGATTGGCGTATTGGATTGGCGACACATAACTTGTGCTCACTTCTTCAGAGGACTTGGCACACCCCGCCAATGCGATTACCAGGGCAAGTGCGATGGTTCGTCCATTCATAAACATCTATATTTTCCACTAAAAACCACACCGAATCGCGTATATGTTACAATATCGCGGCTGTTTGTGGTGATTTTTGTTTGAGTAATAAAACTGGTATATAAAATTGAGATTTTCGCCTATTTGAAAAATTTCGTGCTCCAATCTTACGTGCCGTAAACACAACCCCGATCAAACCGAGCATCGATCAAGAAATCGAGAACCGCCGGCTAAATGGAAAACGCCTCTATATCCGGAACCGTTACGAAACGCCGGGGCATGTGGATCGGGTGTTTCCGTTTCCGCTGTGACAAGTTGAGATCAATGGGAGACAATCCATCCGGACGCTAAATTCGAGCGAAGGAGAGAGTCATGTCGAAGCGTACCAAATGGGGCGTTTTCAGCCTCAGCCAGTACCCGGACCAGACCAACCGAGTTGACGCCCTCGAAGCCGACATGAAGTTGTTCGAGCTTGCCGAGGCGCTGGGCTATGACACCGCCTGGCTGGCCGAGCATCTGTTCTCCACCTACGGTATCGCCACCTCGGTCCAAGTGATCGCGGCCTCTGTCCTGCAACGGGTCAAGCGGATGCGGATCGGCTCGGCGGTTTGCGTTGTTCCGTTCAACCACCCCCTGCGCACCGCCGCCGATTACGCGCTGGTCGATTGCCTGTCGCGGGGACGGCTCAATTTCGGCATTGGCAGGGCCTATCAGCCGCATGAATTCCTCGGTCTCGATATCGAGATGTCCGACAGCCGCGAGATGTTCAACGAGGGGATCGAGCTGATTTTGAAAGCCTGGACCCGGGAGAAATTCACCCACGAGGGCAAGTTCTGGCAAATCCCCGAAGCGATCGAAATGCTTCCCAAGCCCGTGCAGGAGCCGCATCCGCCGGTCTATCAGGCCTCGATCTCTCCCGAGAGCTTCGACAAGGCCGCGGAGAACGGATGGTCCCTGCAACTCGCCGCGCCGTTCAGTTACCGGACCTACCGCGAGGAATGGATCCCCAAGCTCGCGGACGAAATCAAACGCTACGAGGATAATCTGGTCAAACACGGCCACGACCCGTCGACGCTCGAGCGGATGATCCTCCTGCCCTATTACGTCGACCGCGATAGCACCCATGCCCACAACGTGCTGGCCCCGCATGTTGAATGGTTCTACGAAAAGGTCTCAAGCCATCAGCTCAATCGCCAGGACACCGCGCCGGTCAAGGGCTACGAATTCACCATGTCCGAGGGCGCAAAGAGCCGCGCCATGGGCTATCTCGAATTCGATAAACTCGCCGAGCACGATGCCTGCGTGGTCGGCTCGCCTCAGGAATGCGTGGATAAGATTTCCCGCATGAAGGAGGCCTTCGGCCTGACCGAGGTGGTGATCTGGCCCAATCTCGGCGGCATGCTCCCGACCCGGGCGGAAAACGTCGTCCGCCTCACCTGGGACGAGGTTGTGCCGCATGTGTGACGTGGACGGCCTTGCGGCGGGGGCCGCCGGCCAAGCGAGAACATTTGGACCTGGCCACCGTTGATCAACTCAGGAACACCGCCGCCAACCCCAGAAAAGCGAGGAACCCCACGACATCGGTAACGGTGGTCAGAAAGACCGTCGACGCGATCGCCGGATCGAGCTTCATACGCTCCAATCCAATTGGGATCATGGTGCCACAGAAACCCGCGACCACGAGATTGATCACCATCGCCACCGCCAACAATATCGCGATCCGAAGATCTCCGAACCAGGCCCAGGTCACGGCGCCGGCGAGCAAAGCGAAGGCGATACCGTTCAACGAGCCAACGGTGGTTTCCTTCAGCACGAATTTCATCGCGTTGGTCGCCGTCAGCTCGCGCATAGCGAGCGCGCGCACCGCGACGGTCAAGCTTTGGGTTCCGGCGTTGCCGCCCATGGAGGCCACGATCGGCATGAGCACCGCCAAGGCCACCATCTTCTCGATCGTGGCTCCAAAGGCGCCGATCACCGCCGAAGCGAGGATCGCCGTCATCAGGTTCACCGCCAGCCAAGAGAAGCGCGACCGCGTCGTCTCCATCAGACCGCCATGCAGATCGTCCTCGGCGACACCACCGAGACGCATCAGGTCCTCCTCGGCCTCTTCGTCGATGACATCGACCACGTCGTCGACGGTGATCATGCCGACGAGGACCCCCTGCTCGTCCACCACCGGCGCCGAGACCAGGGCGTATCGTCGGAACAGCATGGCGACGTCTTCCTGGTCCATATGCACCAGGACATTATGAAACCGCTCCTCCATGATGTCCGACACCAGAACCGGGCGCTTGGAGCGCAGCAGGTGGCTCAACGCCAACTTGCCGAGAGGCCGGCGCTCGGCGTCGGTTACAAAAATGTCGAAGAAATCATCGGGAAGGTCCTTGACGGTCCTCAAATAGTCGATGGTCTGACCGACGGTCCAATGCCGCGGCACCGCGACAATCTCGCGCTGCATGAGTCGACCGGCGGACTCGTCGGCATAACCGAGGCTTTCCTCGACCAGAACCCGTTCCCGCGCGGGAATGGACCGAAGCACCCTCTCCTGGTCATCCTCGTCGAGCTCTCCCAGAACCTCGACCGCGTCATCGGACGGCAGTGCCGCGACGGCCTTGGCCAAGATCTCGTCGCCGAGATAGGGGATGATCTCCTCGCGAACCGCCTCATCCAGTTCGATGAGGATTTCCGGGTCGAAGAAGCGCCCGACCACGGTGACCAGCAACCGACGGTTCTCTCCGGAATACCGTTCGATGAGATCCGCGAAGTCGGCGGGGTGAAGCGGTCTGATCAGGCGATAGAGCCGGCGACCGTTCTCCTCCTCAATCGCGCGCGCGACGGCTTGCTCGACCTCGGGGGTCAAGCCGTAAAGCTTGATGTCCTCGGCGGCCTTGAACTCCTCGACTTCGGCCTCGAGATCGCGAATTCTTTGCTTAAGAAGCTTCTCGGCCGCCTTTTTACGCGCCTTGCGGTCTTTTTTGCGCTTACCACGCGTTCTCGTCTCTTCCTCCGAACGGGAGGCGCCGTCCTCGCCGTCTTGGTGGTTTGGAGCTTCAGACAAGATCTATCCCGCTTTCTGGCGCGCTTTTTCGTGTTCCTGGGCATCAACCGCCGCGACCGCCGTCATGTTGATGATCCCGCGCGCGGTCTCCGACGCCGTCAGGATATGCATCGGCCTCGACGTTCCAACAAGAATAGGTCCAAGGGAAAGTCCCCGCCCGGTCGATTTCAAGAGATTGTAGCTGATATTCGCGGCGTCGAGATTAGGCATCACCAGCAAGTTCGCGGTGCCGGAAAGCCGGGAGTTCGGAAACACCCGATTTCGCACTGTCTCGCTGATCGCGACATCCGCGTGCATCTCGCCCTCGACTTCCATTTCCGGGTGCCGCTCCCTAAGCAGCGCCACGGCCTCGGCCATCTTACCGGCGTCCTCGATATCACGCGTCCCGAAATTCGATGACGA